>JAZKEL010000412.1:0-4963 GCA_040387075.1 Pseudomonadota bacterium | reverse complement strand
TAATGATGGTTGAGTCCGAAGCGAAAGAATTGCCTGAAGACGTCATGCTGGGTTCTGTCGTATTCGGCCATGAGCAAATGCAGGCTGTTATCACTATCATCAATGAAATGGTCGCCGAAGTGGGCAATGAGCCATGGGCCTGGACACCTCCAGAAGCCGACACTGCATTGATCGAGAAAATGGCTGCACTGGCTGGTAATGACATCAACGAAGCATTCAAGATCAAGGCCAAGGGCGAGCGTTCTGCCAAGCTGGATGAGATCAAGAGCCGCGTTTACGCCGAGCTGATCACTGAAGAAACGTCAACGACCGAAGCGAACAAGATCAAAACCGAGTTGTTCAACCTGGAAGCGAAAACAGTGCGTAGCCAGATCCTGAACGGCGAGCCGCGTATCGATGGCCGTGATACCCGTACTGTGCGTCCTATCAGCATCCGTACCGGCGTCCTGCCGCGTACGCACGGTTCTGCTTTGTTCACACGTGGTGAAACGCAGGCGCTGGTTGTGGCAACACTGGGCACCGGCCGCGATGAGCAAACCATTGATGCGCTGCAAGGCGAGTACAAAGACCGCTTCATGCTGCATTACAACTTCCCTCCCTACTGTACCGGTGAGACTGGCCGCGTAGGAACGCCTAAGCGCCGTGAGATCGGCCATGGCCGTTTGGCCAAGCGTTCGCTGGTTGCGGTATTGCCTAGCCAGGAAGAGTTCGGGTATACCTTCCGCTTGGTATCCGAAATCATGGAATCGAACGGTTCCAGCTCCATGGCTTCCGTCTGCGGCGGCACGTTAGCATTATTGGATGCAGGCGTACCACTTAAGGCACCTGTAGCCGGCGTTGCCATGGGCCTGATCAAGGAAGGCAACCGCGTTGCGGTGCTGACCGATATCCTGGGCGATGAAGATCACCTCGGCGATATGGATTTCAAGGTAGCGGGTACTGAAGCTGGCGTGACTGCATTGCAGATGGACATCAAGATTACCGGCATCACCAAGGAAATCATGGAAGTCGCTTTGTCACAGGCCAAAGAAGGCCGCTTGCACATCCTAGGCATCATGAAGGAAGCCATTAGCGGTGTTAGCCAGGAGCTTTCTGCATTCGCACCACGTATCATCACCATGAAGATCAATCCGGAAAAAATCCGTGACGTGATCGGTAAAGGCGGCGCAGTGATTCGTGCCCTGACCGAAGAAACAGGCGCGACTATCGATATCGAAGATGACGGCACCATCAAAATCGGCTGCGTGAGCGCCGAAGCCGGTGAAGAAGCCAAGAAACGTATCGAAGCGATTACTGCAGAAGTGGAAATCGGCCAGACGTACGAAGGCACCGTCATCAAGCTACTGGATTTCGGCGCTATCGTGTCGCTACTGCCGGGTAAAGACGGTTTGCTGCATATTTCACAGATCGCCCATCAACGTGTTAACGCTGTTGCGGATTTCCTGAAAGAAGGCCAGGTTGTGAAGGTCAAGGTTGTGGAAGCGGATGAAAAAGGCCGCGTGCGCTTAAGCATGAAGGCGCTGATCGATGCTCCTGCAGCGGAAGAAAAGACCGAAGCTGACGCTCAGTAGTAGCCAGATGCGGTAAACAAAAAAGGCCAGATGAAAATCTGGCCTTTTTTGTTTTGTGGTCAGCGAAGTAAACGCTGACAGGATGGATATGGATTACTTAGCCACTTGCCGTTCGCGCATTTCATCCAGCGTTTTGCAATCAATGCATAACGTAGCAGTAGGGCGGGCTTCAAGGCGCTTCAGGCCGATCTCGATACCGCAGCCGTTGCAGTAGCCGTATTCATGCTCATTGATCTTGCCCAGGGTTTCGTCTATCTTCTTGATCAGCTTGCGCTCACGGTCGCGGTTACGCAATTCCAGCGCCATGTCAGACTCCTGGCTGGCGCGGTCATTAGGATCTGCAAACATGGTGACTTCATCCTGCATGGTATGCACCGTGCGATCGATGTCATGACTCAACTCTGATTTCCAGTCATTCAGGATCTTGCGGAAATGATTGAGTTGCTTGTCATTCATGTACTCCTCATCAGGCTTGGCCTGGTAAGGGACGAATTGTTTTGTAATTGCTTCAGCCATATCTACCTTGAACTTCCCATGTACATAGAATTCTTAAGTTCGATCAACAATCACTGCGATTATCAGCGTTTGCCATAACATAAAATTAAGGCGGTGCAAAGTGTACACTGATTGCCAGTGCTATGCAAAATTCAAGGCAAAAACTCAAGCTCAAGAAGACGCTTTAAAATCCACGCATTTCCAGTGCCAGCAAGGTGTTCTCCATCAGGGTGGCTACCGTCATCGGCCCCACACCGCCGGGCACCGGAGTAATCCAGCCTGCGCGTTCTTTCGCCGATTCAAAATCCACGTCTCCGCATAATGTGCCGTCCTCACGTCGGTGGATGCCGATATCGATGACAACAGCACCGGGCTTGACCCATTCGCCTTTCACCAGGCCGGGTTTGCCTGCAGCGACCACCACAATATCGGCGCGCTGGATATTGCCGGCAAGGTCCTTAGTATGGCGATGGCAGCAGGTGACTGTGCAGCCGGCCAACAAAAGCTCCAGGGCCATGGGGCGGCCGACATGATTGGAAACCCCAACCACGACGGCATCCAGCCCCATTAAATTGATACCTGCGGATTCCAGCATTTTCATTACGCCGAATGGCGTGCAGGAACGCAGTGTGGGCTGTCGCACGGCCAGCCGGCCGATGTTATACGGATGAAAGCCATCCACATCCTTATCCGCGCTGATATGCTCGGTGACCAGCTTTTCATCGATGTGTGCAGGAAGTGGGGACTGCACCAATATCCCGTCGATTGCATCGTTGTTATTTAAAGTGTTGATGAGGTCTAAAAGCTCTGCTTCGGTGGTCTCTGTGGACAGGTTATGGGCAATGGAATGAATCCCAACTTTTTCGCATGCGAGACGCTTATTGCGCACATACACGGCAGAGGCCGGATCGTCGCCCAGTAAGATGACGACGAGTGCCGGTGCGCGCTTGCCGGAAGCCAGGCGTGTATCCACTTTACTCTTGATTTCAGCCAACATGGTATCGGCAATGGCTTTTCCGTTGATGATGTGCGCGGACATAAAACAGTTCGTTAATTAAAAGCGCTATTTTAACAGGCTATGGCATTTATCGCGTGGCCCGCCAAGATTTAGAATTGACCATTAGCCAGAATTGCGCTATATTCTCGCCCCTCGGGGTGTAGCGTAGCCTGGTAGCGCGCCTGCTTTGGGAGCAGGATGTCGGGAGTTCGAATCTCTCCACGCCGACCAATTACTTTAGCAGTAAAAATAAAGTGGTCTTCCCTTTTAAGTTAGTGCTTCAAACGTGTAACCATCTGCCCGTAGCTCAACCGGATAGAGCACCAGCCTTCTAAGCTGGGGGTTACAGGTTCGATTCCTGTCGGGCAGGCCAATTCCACATTGGTCGTGTGTAAGCTTTCAATGGTGGCCGTAGCTCAGTTGGTAGAGCCCTGGATTGTGATTCCAGTTGTCGTGGGTTCGAGCCCCATCGGTCACCCCATCTATTCCCTTCAAGTAAGTCACTAAACTCCAAACTTTCAAATCCAATTTGGTTTGCGATAGAACTTGCGTGTATAAGTGCTGTTTAACTTATTTGATATTTGCCTTTGGGAGCCAGTATGAACCCGTCAGAAACCATCACTACGCAAAAAAAAGCCATCATCATTCTAGCAGTCGCACTTGCGCTCGCAGTTTTCGCAGCGGCATATTTTTACCTGCAGACCAGGCACATGAAGACGGCTGAACCGGTGGAGGTTTCGATCAATTCTGAATCTTCCATCTTGCCCAAGCACGAAGTGTCGCTGATCCAGGCGACGGAAGTGGTGGCGAACCTGGCCGAAGTTAAAGAGATACGCGCGAGGGTAGAGAAAGATCCCAAGCAGGATTTGCATCTGGTGTTGAGGAATGCCAAGGAATTTACGGTCAATGTGAACGATAAAAAATATTGGGTTGTGGAAGTGGGTGTAAGCCATGGCGATGAATTCGAACTGAAGGACACTTACTACGTAGGTGTCCACGATGCGGAGATACTTTTATACGACATCGGCAGCGATAAAATCATCAAGCTTAAAGAGCAGCGCAAGGTGAATGATTAAGCGCTTACTCAGCTTCATAGATCAGCCATAACTGGTCGATTGATAGTAAGTAGTATTGCAGTTATAGTAGTGTCATGATTTCATCACCTCTTGCTCAACAGAAAGTTTAGCCATGGCTGCCACGCGTCCTGTACTGATTATCATCGACGATGACCCGCTCATTACCGATACGCTGCACTTTGTGCTGAGCAAGGATTTTGAGGTGTGTGTCGCAGAGTCCAGGACACAGGCGCAAAGCCTGCTGCGGCAACTTGATAATCCGCCATCGCTGGCATTGGTCGACCTGGGTTTACCGCCTGTGCCGCACAAGCCCGACGAGGGTTTCAAGGTGATCGCCGAATTGCTGGCGCACTCACCCACCATGAAGATTCTGGTGCTTTCAGGCCAGAATGAAGAAGCCAATGTGAAGCATGCGCTTACATTGGGCGCTGTCGATTTCGTACCCAAGCCATGCGACGTAGAGCGCCTGCGCCAGCTTCTGCATAATGCATTGAAGCTGCAGGATGCCGAACAGAGCGAAGACCATAACAAACAAAACGACTGTGGTTTGCTGGGCGATAGCCTGCCTATGCAGACCCTGCGTACCCAGATAGGCCAGTTTGCTGATGCTCCATTTCCCGTATTGATCGAAGGTGAATCGGGCAGCGGCAAGGAACTGGTCGCCAATTGTCTGCACCGGCTGAGCAAGCGCTCACGCCAGCCTTACCTTTCCATTAACTGCGCGGCGATCTCGCCGACATTGGCTGAATCCATATTATTCGGCCATACCAAAGGTGCCTTCACCGGCGCTGCGGGCGCCAATACCGGCTATTTTGAAGATGCTG
>JAZKEL010000411.1:5133-6304 GCA_040387075.1 Pseudomonadota bacterium | reverse complement strand
GTCACCGATGACGAAACCATGGACATCGTGGAGATGGTGCTGGGCGGCCACGTGAACAAGGAGATCGTCAACCTGATCAACCGCAACGGCGGCAAGGCCGTCGGCCTGACCGGGCAGGACGGTAATTTCATCCATGCCGAAAAACTGCTGATCCCCAGCAAGGACGATCCCGGCCAGATGATCGACATCGGTAACGTGGGCGACATCACGGCCATCGACCCCAGCATCATCAATTTCCTCGACAGCGGTGACTTCATCCCGGTGATCGCGCCTATCGGCGTGGGCCCGGAAGGTGAAACCTACAACATCAATGCCGATGTGGTGGCAGGCAAACTGGCCGAGATACTCGGCGCAGAAAAATTGATCCTGCTCACCAATACCCCGGGTGTACTGGATAAGGAAGGCACGTTGCTGACCGGCCTGACGCCCAAGCAGATCGACGACCTGGTGGCAGACGGCACGCTGTCGGGCGGTATGCTGCCTAAGATCAGCTCCGCGCTGGATGCGGCTCGCAGCGGCGTGAAATCGGTGCATATCATCGACGGACGGGTGGAACATGCGCTGCTGCTGGAAGTGCTGACGGATGAAGGTGTGGGCACCTTAATCAAAGCCAAATAATTTTTAGCACTCAGTTCTTCACTGATACATCGTTGGCTGCCTCACCATCTCCTTGCCGTGCCAAATGCACTGTCTGCGTCGATGGTTCGTTGCCGCCTTGTCTCAGCATCGAACTGAGGCTAAAAATAACATCAGCTTTAAGTTTGGCCCAGAAAATTGGCTTCTAGAGTCTGGATTTTCGACCTGGACGATACCCTCCACGACGCGTCCTCCCATATCTTCCCGGTCATGAACCGGGCCATGACGCAGTACATCATGGATACGCTGGAACTGGATGAATCGGCTGCCTTTAATTTGCGCCAGCACTACTGGCGCGTATACGGCGCTACGCTGAAAGGCCTGATGCGGCATCACGGCACAGACCCGCACCATTTCCTTCATCACCAGCCCGCTGTCACCGACCACCGGCGACGTCGCGCTCGCCGCCGATGCTCCGGCGAAGACTAAAGGTGTCTGGACCGATGCGACCGACTCCACCCTGCCGGCCGACTTCAAGGTCCAAGGCGAATACGAAGGCACGATCTCCGGCGGCGGCAAGCTCGGCGCGCAAGTG
>JAZKEL010000411.1:0-5123 GCA_040387075.1 Pseudomonadota bacterium | reverse complement strand
CCCGCACCACTTCCTTCAAGAGACGCATACACTGGCGGACTTAGACACACTGGTGCTACAGACTCAAGGCCTGCGGAACCTTATCCGGCGCCTGCCGGGGCGTAAGGTAGTGTTCACTAACGCGCCGATGCGTTATGCTTTGCGTGTGCTCAAGCTACTCGGCATACACGATATGTTCGAAACCGTCTTCAGCGTGGAATCGACGCGGTTTCACCCCAAACCGTCGGTGCGCGGCTTCAGGCAACTGCTCCATAGTATCAAGGCAAAACCGGGGGATTGCGTCATGCTGGAAGACAACTTACCAGCACTGATGACCGCCAAGCGCATGGGGATGCGCACGGTATACGTAAGCAAGAAGCTGCGCAAACCACCGTTTGTAGATGCACGAATCAACCAGATACTTAAACTCACACGAACCACAATTTGAGGCATACATGGCGACCAAACCAGGCGAACGTAAACAGCAGATCCTTGAAACTCTGGCAAAAATGCTGGAGGCTCCCAAGCAGGAAAAAATCACGACCGCAGCACTCGCTGCTCGTCTGGATGTAAGCGAAGCGGCGCTATACCGCCACTTCGCCGGCAAGGCGCAAATGTTCGAGGGGCTTATTGAGTTCATCGAACAAAGCCTGTTCGGCATCATCAACAAGATCAGTACTGAAGAGCCGGATGGCTTGAAGCAGATACATCGCATCATCAGCATCCTGATGCTGTTTGCGGAGAAAAACCCAGGCATGTCCCGCGTACTGATAGGCGATGCGCTGGTGAACGAAGACCCCCGACTGCAACTTCGCATCAACCAGCTTTACGATCGCCTGGAATCCACGCTCAAGCAAAGTCTGCGTATCGCTGAAACCCAGGGCGGTCGCCAACTGCAGGCAGAGGCGAATGCTAACCTCATGATCTGTTTTGTGATCGGTCGCTGGCAGCAGTTTGCCAAAAGCGGCTTTAAGAGGAAACCCATGGAGTTCCTGCAGGAACAGCTGGCGATGTTGTTAGCCTGACTGGTATGAACATACTGGAATTGCATCCCTATCAGGAATGAAACTGCAACACTGAAAATTTATAGCCCGGATCAAACGCTTAAACGTCATAAAAAAAGTCGCCTTATTGGCGACTTTTTTAGTTAGTCCAGCATCCTATTAATGCTTGTCATGTCCTTTGCCGTGCCCTTTTGCCTTACCAGGCGGCCTTTTGTAGTCATGGCTGTCGTCGTGGCGGTAATCGCGGCCATCATGCTCACGATACTCCCTGTAGCGCGGGGCATACTCATCCCGGTACCACGTGTCCTGCACGAAATAAACAGGGCGTCCGCATGCCTGGTATCGGTTGCAGTACCTGGACCAGTTCTTTGAATGCCCTGGCGGCACGTGCAGGTAGATAGGGGCTGGACGCTGGTAAACAGGTACCTGCTGGATAATGACCGGTTGCGGGTAAAGCACCTGGGGTTGCGGCGCGAAATCCCCGATGTCGATCTGGCCGTAGAACCCTGGCTGGCCAACGGTCACGGAGACCCCTGCATTTGCAGAATACATCTGGCCGGCGGCGAAAAGTGTCACCAAAATGAGTAAAAGTCGTTTCATGATAGTCCCCATCGTTATTGTTTTATTGCGGTCTTGAAAGAGTTGCTCTACAACTGGTTGGGATTATAAGAATGCTGCTGAGGCTGGAGCATCGGCGGCGATAGAAGACTGGGGTAGGAGAGTTCTTACAACCGAATCAAGAAGGGCCTATTTGCCTTTGGGGAATGCGGCTTTGACGGCGTCGATACGCGCCTGCATCACGGCGTGTTTAATGTTTTCAGGGTTGATCTTCCCAGATTGGTTTTCTGGCACCGCGCTTTTTGCAATAGCGCCTGCATCGATGGACATGGCGGCTTTCAATACTTGCTGCAAATAATCCGCTTCCACGCATGCATGCTGCTCAAACCCGGTGCGGCCGCGTGAATCGCATTCGCATGCCTTCAGGAAATCATGGAAGCGCCCAGGCTGGCGCATGGCATCCAGCTCCTGCAGGAAACCGACCAGCGTCTCCGCACGCATTTCGCACACCTGGTGCACCTTGCCATGGAACTTGGCGACGATATGCGCCAGTTCCTTGCATTCGTTCGGCACGCGCAGGCGTTTTGCGACGTCCTTAAGCAGATCGACACTGCGTAACTCGTGGCCGATATGGCGGGGCAGGATATCTTTAGGCGTCGTGCCTTTGCCCAGGTCATGCATCAGCGCGGCGAAGCGGACAGGCAGGGAATAGCCTTGGCTGGCCGCGTAATCGATGACCATCATCACGTGCACGCCGGTATCGATCTCGGGATGATGCTGCGGCGGTTGCGGCACGCCGAACAGGCGGTCTACCTCTGGCAATATCTTTTTCAACGCACTGCATTCGCGCAACACCATGAACATGCGGCTGGGCTTATCTTCCATCAGCCCCTTGGCCAGCTCCTGCCAGACGCGTTCCGCCACCAGGGCATCCACTTCGCCGTTTTCCACCATCTGCCGCATGAGCGCCATGGTTTCGGGTGCCACATTGAATTCCGCAAACCGTGCGGCAAATCGCGCCGCCCGCAGGATGCGTACCGGGTCCTCAGCAAATGCATCGCTGACATGGCGCAGTGTACGGGTCTTTATATCGGCAAGCCCGCCGTAGGGATCGACCAGGTTGCCCTGCTCATCTCTGGCGATGGCGTTGATGGTCAGGTCGCGCCTTGCCAGGTCTTCTTCCAGCGTGACTTCGGGCGAGGCATGCACTTGGAAGCCTTTATAGCCTGCGCCGGTCTTACGCTCGGTACGGGCCAGGGCATACTCTTCATGGGTTTGGGGATGCAGGAATACGGGGAAATCCTTGCCGACAGGGCGATAGCCAGCAGCTTCCATTTCTGCCGGCGTACTGCCCACCACCACGTAGTCATGATCCTTGACCGGCAGGCCCAGCAATTCATCCCGTACTGCCCCGCCGACGACATAGGCTTTCATCAAGCGCCCTAAGCCAGTTTAGCGCCCTGCGGCACCACGGAAACGGTTGTACATATTGCGTGGACTTTCATTGGTCAGGTAATACGGCACCACGGTCTCAACGGCAGTCGGGGCGAAGCCGAATACGGCAGGGAAAGGCGCTTGCGAGACGCTGTCGATTTCCATGGAGGCTATGTTATCGCGTGACATCAGCTTGACCGGCAGGAACTCCATGGCGTGGGCCTGCAGGTAAGACAGGGTATCGTTCAGGCCGACGATGCGGCGCTTGATCCCAAGCACGTCCGCCACGTACTGCACGAGCTCGCGCAAGGTATATGCTTTTGGCCCGGCAAGTTCGTACACCTGGCCATAGGTATCGATATTGCCCAGGCTTTGCACAAAAGCACTGGCGACATCCTCCACATAGACAGGCTGGAATTTGGCATCCGGCTTCGCCAGGAAAATCACCGGCAGGTACTTGACCAGCTTGGCAAACAGGTTGAGAAAGCTATCGCCGCGACCGAAGATGACCGAAGGTCGGAACGCCGTCACCTGCACCTGGTGGCCATGCTCCATGACTAAAGGCTCAACTTGCACCGCCTCCTTCATGACAGCAGCTTCGCCTGCCGCTTTCGAGCGCAGGTAGGCACTGGGCGCATCGGCACCGGCCTGCAAGGCACTCATGTGCAGCAGGCGGTGCACGCCGTAATTGCGGCATATATCCACCAGCCGGGCGGGCAATTGCGCATGCATGGCGTCGAAACTGGCCTTGCCGCTTTCGTGCAATATCCCTACTAGGTTGATGACCGCATCCGACCCGCTGACTTCATGTGCCAGTGCGGTGTCGTCCATGATGTCGCATTCCACCACCTGCACTTCAGGCAACAGTATCAGGTGTTTGCTGGCCTCGCGCCTGCGCGTCAGCACCTTCACCTGGTAACCTGCATTGCTCAGGCGGTGCACGATGGCACTGCCCACAAAACCGGAACCACCCAATACACATACCTGTTTGATCTGCATCGTTTCCTCTTGGATTCATTATTCGCCAGCTTGATTACCGGGCCAGATCCATCCTGGCCAACTTACTCGGTCTTATCGCTTTTTTCCGGCTTTTCAGCTTTCTCTGTATCGTCGGGAACAAGCACCGCCGTTGTGGCTGACGTGCCGTTGACCACGCTCAGGCGCTGCTTGAGCGTCTGCACTTTCGTCCCCAGCCGGTGAGCATAAAAATAGGCATTCGCCATCACCTTCTGCACATAGCCGCGCGTTTCAGAAAACGGGATGGTTTCCGCATAAATGGCACCTTCCAGCGTCTGCGGCGCGGCCCAGCGCCTGGCACGGCCGGGCCCTGCATTATAAGCCGCCGTCGCCATCAATGTCTGGCCTGCCATCAGGTCCAGCGTATAGCGCAGGTAATAGGTGCCCAATTGTATATTGGTATCCAGCTGGTGGATCATGTCGTTGCGGTAGCCGTCCAGCCCCATGCGCTTGGCGATCCAGGTGGCGGTGGCCGGCATCACCTGCATCAGGCCGGAAGCACCGACACCCGATTTGGCGTAATGCATGAAGCGGCTTTCCTGGCGTGTGATGCCGTATACCCAGGCTTCATCCAGCCCCTGCTCGCGCGCGAAACTCTGCATGCTGCTGCGGTACGGCGTGGGATAGCGTAGCGAATAGTCGTGCATGAACTTGGTCTTGTCCGCTGTCAGGATGGCCAGGTCGTACCATTCCTGGCGCGATGCCAGTTCAGCCGCAGCCAGCATCTGCCTGTCGTCGAAATCCTTGGTGGCGAACGCCCATTCCATGCGCGATTCCCAGCGCATGTCGAAACGTTGCAGTTCGATGGCGCGCTGCATGCCTGGCAATGCTTTTACCGCATTGACCTCGGCGGCGGATGGCTTGTAGTTGCTCGGCGGGCCCGTGATGATATCGCCCAGTTCCTCTTCGGCCAGCAAGCCGTAATAACTGCGCTCACGCGACAATGGCACGAAGATGGCATTCGCCGCAGGGATCTGTTTCTGCTCCTTGAACGCACGCCCCAGCCAGTAACGCCAGGCCGATTCGTCCTGTTGCGATTGCGGCATTTCCGCGATGGTGGACTGCAGCAGTGGCCAGTCATAACTACGCATGGCGGTACGCGCTTTCCATGCCAGCTGCTCCTTATCCAGG
>JAZKEL010000410.1:0-3979 GCA_040387075.1 Pseudomonadota bacterium | reverse complement strand
TGCCGTCACCTGGATGTCATCGGCCACTACCGTCCGTTTGTCTTTGTAAGCGCTTGCTACCTCTGCGATGTAGTCGCCACGGTAGCCGTCTTCCGGCCATGCTGCATCTTCGGGTGTCAGTCCCTGGCACCTGGCTTCCACCGAACGCGTAAGATTGTCGATCTGCACGCCAGCATCGTTGTAGTAAAATTCACGCGTCACATCCCAGCCGTTGGCGGCCAATAGCCGTGCCAGGCAATCGCCTACTGCGGCCCCGCGGCCATGGCCGACATGCAAAGGGCCGGTGGGGTTGGCGGAAACGAATTCAACCTGCACCTTGCGATGTTGGCCGATGCTGTTATGGCCGTAGTGGTCGCCTTTGCCGGCGATCTCGCCTATCACCGCCTGCCGTGCCTTGTCATTGAGGAAGAAATTGATGAAGCCGGCACCGGCGATCTCCACTTTCGACACGAATGGGGATGCGGGTAGCGCCTTGATCAGGCTCTCGGCGATGGCGCGCGGGCTCTGGCGTAGCGGCTTGGCCAGGGTCATGGCGAGGTTGGTGGAAAAGTCGCCGTGCTGTGCGGTTTTCGGACGCTCGAGCTGGATCGCTGAATCTGCAGTTTCGATGCTCAAGCTTTTTGCGGCTTGGGCCAGTAATTCGGTAAGATGTGCTCTCAAAGCAGGTTTCAACAATAATGATAAAAGCGTATTTTAACCCATTGACGGGTGCCACTCACCACCTATATCAAGCATGAATCCCCAACATATAGCGATGCCGACTCATGAGCAGTAATACCAATCCGCAGTCGCCCACGATGTCGCCCAAAATACTCAAAGTTGCGCTCGACGTGCCTTTGGATAGCTTCTTCGACTATCTGGATGGCGGGCATGCTGTTGCTGTGGGCCAACGCGTGGTGGTGCCGTTCGGCCGGCGACTGCAGGTAGGCATCGTTACCCAAGTCGGAAACACCAGCGACCTGCCTGTAGAAAAGCTCAAGCCCATCCAGCACGCGTTCAGCGATGAAGCGGCACTGGATGCAGAAACGTTCGCCTTGCTTAAATTCTGTGCGGATTATTACCAGCATCCTTATGGGCAGGCGCTGTTGTCGGCCCTGCCGGCCCGGCTGCGGCAAATCCAGCCGGCAGTATCGCGTAAGCAATACAGTTATAGCCTGACGGAAATCGGGCGCACCCAAGACCTGGAACTGGTGCCTGCCAAAAAGGCCTTGCAGCGCCGCTTGCTGGCTGCGCTGTCGGAAAACGCGGCGATGACGCAATCTGCCCTGTCGGAAGTTTCGAGCGGCTGGCGAAAAGCCATGCAGGGCTTAGTTGAGGCAGGACTCGTTGCATCCCGGGAAATCCTGGTGGGACTGGAGATAGGCATGAAATCGGCCCTTATGCCTCCTGCGCTCAATACGGAACAGTCGGCAGCCGTGTCTGCAATACTTGCCGAATCGGCCGCTTTCAAGCCGTGGCTATTACACGGCATCACCGGCAGCGGTAAAACCGAAGTTTACATACGCCTGCTGCAATCCATACTTGAGGATAACGAGGGGCAGGCGCTGGTGCTGGTGCCTGAAATCAACCTGACGCCGCAACTTGAGGCGCGCTTTCGTACTCGCCTGCCTAACTTCCCCATGGTCTCGCTGCATAGCAATCTCAGCGAAAGTGAACGCTTACAAAACTGGAGGTTGGCGCAATCCGGGCAGGCGCGTATCGTGATCGGCACGCGCCTGGCGGTATTCACGCCACTGCAGAAATTGCTACTGGTGGTTGTGGACGAAGAGCATGACGGCTCGTATAAACAGCAGGACGGCATGCGCTACCACGCGCGTGACGTGGCGATGGTCCGCGCCCAACGCAGCAAAGTGCCCATCGTGCTGGGTTCAGCCACTCCGGCACTGGAAACCTGGCACAACGCCACCTCTCCTGATCAGGCGGTACGCAGGTTCGGCCTATTGACGCTGAATGAGCGGGCGGTGTCGCAAGCCGTGCTGCCTTCGATACGCTGCATCGACACCACCAAAAGCCCGCTAGAAAATGGATTGTCGCCGATACTGGTGAGGGCGATGGAGCAACGGCTGGAAAAGGGCGAGCAGAGCCTGTTATTCATCAATCGGCGCGGCTATTCCCCAGTGCTGCTGTGCTCGGCGTGCAACTGGATCGCGCCCTGTTCGCGCTGCAGCGCCAAGCTGGTGGTGCATCTCAGGCAAGGTCGGCTGCGCTGCCATCATTGCGGCCATGAAGAAAAAATCATCCGTAGCTGCCCCAGCTGCGGCAACCAGGACTTGCATGCCACCGGCCATGGAACGCAGCGGCTGGAAGAAACGCTGGCTACGCAATTCCCGACCGCCCGTATCCTGCGTGTGGATCGTGACAGCACCAGGCAGAAACATGCGCTGACCGATATGCTGCAGGCCGTTCATGCCAATGAGGTTGATATCCTGGTAGGCACGCAGATGCTGGCGAAAGGCCATGATTTCCCTAACCTGACGCTGGTCGGCGTGATCGATACCGACAGTGCCCTGTTCAGCCCGGATTTCCGTGCGGCTGAACGCCTGTTCGCACAGCTGATGCAGGTGGCAGGCCGTGCCGGCCGTGCGGAAAAGGCCGGTGAGGTGCTTATACAGACGGCGTTTCCTGATCATGCGCTGTTCAATGCCCTGCGGACGCAGGATTACACGGCGTATGCGCAGGCACTGCTGCAAGAGCGCGCCATGACGGATTTCCCGCCTTGCAGCTTTATGGCGTTGTTGCGCGCAGAAGCGAATGATTTCCGGCAGGTATCCGCCTTCCTGGAGGAAGCCGCAGAAATCGCACGTGGCTGGGACAGGCAGGACATCATGATTTACGACCCGGTGCGCCCGCAGATGGAACGCCTGAAAGGCATGGAGCGCGGCCAGTTGCTGTTGCAGGCAAAAAGCCGGCAACCGTTGCAGGCCTTATTGCGTAACTGGGTGCCGCATCTCAGGGCGAGCAAGCTTGGCAGCAAGGTGCGATGGGCCGTGGATGTGGATCCGCTGGAGTTTTAGGAAGTACTTTTAAGCGGCTTGAATTTTTATCTGGCTTAACGTTTTATTGCAATGCCTCAATGACCTGGAATCATCCCCGAGCTTTGCGGCTGGATGGTGTATTTCTCGTTGATAGTGCCGTCCGGTTCCAGCAATTTGCGTTCTTTGTCCCACAGGTTAAGGGCTTTGTGTTTCATTTCTGCCGTGCGGTAAGTACGTTTTTCTACGGTCAATCCAAATGCTCCCTTGAATTTTGCCTCGAATCCTGCAGCTTCATTAGCGCTTGGTATCGGTGCTGGCGGCGTGTGCGACTCGGGTATGGGGGCCGTCACCGCGACCGGGGCTGCGTTTGTATTTGCCTGGTCGGCTGCGCGTTTCGCCGTTGCATTATCGACGAGTTTCCTGGTTCTCTCTGCCTGGCTGTTTGCCGCGATTATTCCCTTGGCCGCATCGATTTCCGTGGCATAACAACCCGCACGCTTCCAGTGGATGCCTTTGTCGCTGCTGTAATATGCCCACACGGATTTATAGGATGGGCACTGAGGGTCGAGCTTGGTATCGCTATCGGTGCGGAAACAGGAGTATTGACCGGGAGGGCAAGGTGCAGCGGAGTCGATGGTAACGATAGCCGGTTCTGCTTCAGTTGCGCTGCCACTGGATTCTTCCTCAGCTTGCAACGGGCCTGGGACCGGCTCTGGTATTGCCTCTGCCGGCTGCTCTTCGGTAATGGGTGGCGTAGCCGCAGGAATATTTTCAGGTGAGGTAATGATGATATTGGGGTTGGCCGGATCATTATGGTGCGCGTATAAATAATAAGCAGACCAGGCGATCACTGAGGTGACCAGTATGCCGACAATCATGAAGACGAGGCTGTTGCCTGTTGCTGCAGGCAGTATTTGCCTGGCTGGATTATTATTTTGGAGGCATCGACGACTAACCATTAACTTCCCTTTTACAACGCTAACCCAATTACTAAACAAGCGATT
>JAZKEL010000409.1:0-4203 GCA_040387075.1 Pseudomonadota bacterium | reverse complement strand
ATGATATCTTTGCGTGAAAAGGCCGATCTTGAAGCCAGTAAAACCGCCGTTCTCCAGGGAAAAGCTAGCGAGAGCCATCGTTAAGCTTGTTCCACATCCGCTATACCGAGTAAAACGTCATCAAGGACAGATCAATGGGATTTTTGGCCGATTGCTTCCTTGAATACCTGCAGGTAAGCGTCGATACCCTTCTGCAACGGATAGCGTTCAATGATGGTCGTTCTCGCAGCAACACGTATTGCCTGCATTTGGTCGGCATCGTTTAACACGCTATCCACGCTGTCTGCGATCTGAACGGGCGAGAAGAAATCCACCAGCAAGCCATTGATGCCATGCTGGATGACTTCCTGCACCGGCGGCGTGGCGGAACCAATCACTACGCAGCCGGCCGACATCGCTTCCAGCATGGACCATGAAAGTACGAATGGGTAAGTGAGGTAGATGTGCACACTGGATATCTGCAGCACGTTCAAGTACAACTGGTACGGCAGTTTTCCCACAAATTGCACACGTGCAGGATCCAGATCTACTTCTTTGAGCATACGTTCGCGGTATGTTTCACCTTCAGGTAATTTTTTACCATAACTGACGTCATCCCCTCCCACAATCAGGATATGGCAGTTGGGACGGCGCTTGAGGATGATATCCGCAGCACGCATGAAGATATGGAACCCGCGGTACGGCTCAAGATTGCGCGCCACGTAGGTGACCACTTCATCAGCGCGCGTCAGCTTGAGACCGGATGCCAGTTCAACCACTGCGGATGCATCAGGGATGGCGATGCCGGTATTGATCCCCTCATGTATCAAGCGTATTTTTGCCTGGTACTCTTGTGGATACAGGCTGCGTTGCCAGGCTGTCGGGCTGATGCCGATGTCGGCCGCTTCCAGTGAAACCAGGTTGGTGATGTTCTTGATGCGTACGCGCAGGTGGTCGTCCAGCCCAATGGGATACTCGGGATCGAACCCCACGTCTGCACCGCTTACCTGGTAGAAAAACTCGAAAAAGGTGATCAAGGGCACTTCAGGGAAAATGTCCTTAGGAAATAATGCTTCTCCCCAACCCATATGCGCCACAATGGCATCCGGCTTATACCCTTGCTGTTTCAATGCCAGAAGGGCGCGCGCAACGCTTTGGCCACGAATGACATGGGCTTCCGGGCCTGACATGTAGGCATGGATGCCGGGAGTGCCCTTACGCTCCGCTTTATACACGATGCCCTGCACGCCAGGCAAACCGGGTGCGGTCTCGCTGCACAGGCTAATGATTTGGTGCCCACCTGCATTGACCAGCGCCTGCGCGATATGGCGAAACTGCCCCGGGAAATTCTGGTGGATAAACAGGATGTTCATGCTGTTGCTGCCAATGCAATGGTTAGTCGTTTTAATTACCGCAAATACCCAAGTATTCTAATGCTTATCTTGAAATCGAACCCAGTCGTCAGAGAATAAGATGAATGCACATTATCGCGGGGAATGCATCATGGACAGGCCTGATTCTGGAGTCACGAAATTGCAGGGAGGTAGGAAAAACAGGCGGGGAATCGTCGTTAATTTCAACTTTTTCTTTGTTGGACTGATGATCTGCTACCTGATGTGTTCGTTATTGGTATGGGTGTTCCATAACCTCACCCCCAACTGATCGACGCCTGGCCGGATTCCCTTGCGCTTCCAGTTCAGCTGTTGCCAGCTTCAGATAACAATGCCTGCGTCTCCACCTGGCGGTTTGCCAGCCTGACCTGCGCCACTTTCTGGTCGGCAAGAAAGAAAACCGTCGCTTTCACGCCATCGACATGTTGCAGGCATTCCTCTTCGCTCAAGCTCTGTAAATCCCTATCCAGCACAGCATAAAGTTCCGGATGTTGTAGCAGGAACTCGGGTATGGACCCGTCTTGCTGAGCAGCCAAACTGGCAAATCTATGCTGGTAGGTATCACTTGGCGCTATGGGTTCAGTAGTACCAGGATCGATATCGTTCACTAATGAGTCCACCAGTTTTTTCAGGTAGAAAAGGGCACCCAGGCCTTTGCCTTGGGCTGCCAGTTCCACCGCTTTATCGATTTCACGTGTCCTGGTTTCGCCCAGGGCTACCGAGAAATCAAGCCGTTCGCCATAGTGGATATCGGCAATGGAGGGATACTGGCCAACCTTGACCAGTTTGCCGTCTTCCACCTGGAAATAAAACGTCGCTTTATGGCCTGCGCGCGGGCATGCCAGCTGTTTCGAGAAGATGGTCTGGCTCCAGAAGCCGGAGGCGATACCGAAGCTTTTGATGGCCATCATCTCGCTAGCCACGCTGTTCTGCGTGTCGGCCGATAATATGCCCTGGAAGGTACTGTCTTTTTTACAGGAGGGGCAATAGAAATCCACGCTTAATGTCGATGTCAGGATGGCTTTGACGGCACTGGAGGAGTTGCTGCCGATATCCACCGGGCTGTACAGGGGCAGCTTGACGAACCAGTCGGCAACGGGCCAGTTAGCAGCCAGGAAGTTGGAGGAAAGCGACATTGGGCAGGCCAGTTGTAATTGAATGTTACAAGATAGTGCTTTCGGCCAGCTTAGGCAATCACAAGATGTCAGTCGCGAATAATCCGTCTGGATCGGTAATTCTTTTCCTACAATAAAAAACGCCAGCACTAGGCTGGCGTTCGGAATTCACTTGCATCTACTGCGTGCTAGCTGTGCTAGCCAGTGAATTTAGTTTAAAGCATCTTTAAGTGCTTTGCCTGCGCGGAAAGCTGGAGCCTTGCGTGCAGCAATCTTCAATTCTTTACCTGTTTGCGGGTTACGGCCGATACGTGCAGCGCGTGCGCTAACTGCAAAAGTGCCAAAGCCGATCAGAGTTACAGTATCACCACTTTTAAGAGCAGCAGTAACGCTGGCTGTGAATGCATCAACTACCTTACCGGCTACAGCTTTAGTAATGCCAGCTTCACCAGCGATTTTTTCAATCAATTCTTGTTTGTTCATAGGTTAATCAATCTCGAAGGGTTGTTAGGAAGGATTATATTAACCTAAAAATTAGCTTGTGTAGAAGAGTTTACCGTTAAACAGGCGTGAAATAGGCGTTTAAGCCCCATTTTATAAGGTGTCCTTGGCATTATGGACTTGCAAAAACTCCATGAACTCGTCTTTGGACAGTGCTTTGCTGACCAGGAATCCCTGGTACATATCGCATTGATGCAGGCGCAGGAACTCCAGTTGCCGTGCGGTTTCTACGCCTTCTGCCACCACCTGCATGCCTAATGTATGGGCAATCTTGATAATGGTGGAGGTGATGGCGCGGTCGTCCTCGTCTTTCTCGATATCGGCAACAAAGCTCCTGTCGATTTTGAGTACATCCAGGGGGAAACTCTTCAGGTAGGCCAGTGAGGAGTACCCGGTACCGAAATCGTCGATCGCCAGCGTGATGCCCTTGGCACGGATGGTATTCAGGGTTTCCACCAGTTCCTCTTCGCGGTTCATCAGGATGCTTTCCGTGAGTTCCAGCTCCAGGTGTTCCGGCGGATAGCCTGTTTCATCCAGCAACTCGGTGAGGGTTTTGACGATATTGGTATGGTGCAGCTGGTGCGCCGATATATTGACTGCCAGCTTGAGCGGCGTGAAACCGGCATCCAGCCAGCGTTTGCCCTGTTCGCAGGTTTGCCGCATCACCCATTCGCCGAGTGAGCGGATCAGGCCGGTGTCTTCCGCCACACTGATGAACTTGGCCGGGAGTACCAGCCCGTCTATCGGATCCTGCCAGCGGATCAGTGATTCTGCGCCGATGATCTTGCCGGACAGCAGGTCGATCTTGGGCTGGAAATAGACGTGCAGCTCGTTGTTCTGCAACGCCTGGCGCAACTTGGTCTCGATGGTGAAGCGGTCGCGCGTGGCCTGGGTCAGCTTCTCGGAGAAGTAACGTGCGCAACCGCGACCTGCGGCCTTGGCCTGGTAAAGGGCGGCATCGGCGTGCTGCAGCAGCTCCAGGGCACTTTCACCGTGTCCTGGGAACAGGCTGATGCCGATGCTGGCGCCTATGCGCACCTCGATATTGTTGGAAAGTTTCCACGGTGCTTCCAGCGCCTTGATGATGGAGGCGGCGACGCGGGCGGCATCTTCCTGCGAAGCGATGGTACCGAGCAGGATAGTGAATTCGTCGCCGCCGAGTCGTGTCACCGTGTCCACGCTACGTACCTTGCTGAGCAGGCGTTTGGCGACCTGCT
>JAZKEL010000408.1:0-2902 GCA_040387075.1 Pseudomonadota bacterium | reverse complement strand
TGACTGCTGAAATTCCAACAACGGAGACTAGCATTAATTATGCCATTCAATTTTTTTGGAAATCTTATTTTTACACATAAGGTTACAAAAGAATACAAAAATACCGCGCACCGATAAAGTGCGGCATAAATTGCATGGCATCAAAAAAGTGCGCGCGTTTAAGCTGGATTGAATACGTTATAATTTGCTTAAATACAGGACATTATCAAGGACATTATCATGGCATCCCTTACTGAAATCTTACAATCGGCGAAAGACCGTGCGCAACAAAATAATCTACCCTATGCAGGCGCCTTAACCCCAAACGAGGCTGCAGAAGTACTGCAGCTGGCACCCGCAGCCAAGCTGGTGGATGTTCGAAGCAAGGCGGAACTCGAGCTTGTAGGCAAAATTCCGCAGGCCAGTCATATTGAATGGGCGTTTTATCCCGGCATGGTCGCGAATCCTGATTTCGCCAGGCATCTCGACGTGCAGGTCGATAAAGAGGCACTGGTCATGTTCATCTGCCGCACGGGTGGACGTTCGCATAATGCGGCCGTGGTCGCCAGTAAGCTGGGATTCGCCGAGGCTTACAATGTGCTGGAAGGGTTCGAAGGCGATACGGATGCCGCTACAAAGCAGCGCGGCAGCATCAACGGCTGGAAAGCCGCAGGCTTACCCTGGACGAATTAAGCCGCACTTTTTACAATCAACACTAATTCCAAAACGTAACTGGCTTTCGAAAGTAAACATCCGCGATGCCTGACCGTTATGCCGTCATCGGCAACCCGATTGCCCACAGCCGCTCGCCGGATATTCACCAGCTTTTTGCGCAACAGGCCGGCCTGCAGATCGAGTATGGGCGTGTGCTGGCACCACTGGATGAGTTTGCCGGCACCTTGCGGACAATGGTTGCAGATAACTACAAGGGCGCAAACGTTACAGTGCCCTTCAAGCTGCAGGCGCATGCATTAGCGGATCAGCTCACCGAGCGCGCGATGGATGCCGGTGCGGTCAATACGCTGATTTTTAATGGCGCTGGGATCGTCGGCGATAACACGGACGGGGTTGGCCTGGTAAACGATATCCAGGGTAATCTGGGCATCTCGTTGAAGGGGAAACGGGTATTGCTGATCGGTGCTGGCGGCGCTGCCGAAGGGGTGCTGCACCCCATTCTTGCGCAAGCGCCCAGTTTATTGATAATCGCAAACAGGACGCTGGATAAAGCGCTCAGCATGATCAAGAAAGTCGAAGACCGTGGCGACTTCCGCATGGTGTCCGTAGATGCCTATGCATTTGACGATTTGCACGGCCAGTCGTTTGATATCGTGATTAATGCCACTTCGGCTGGGTTGACCGATTCTGCATTGCCTTTGCCGCCAGGAGTTTTTGCGAATGGTGCGCTGGCGTATGACATGATGTACGGCCGCGTCACCCCGTTCATGGCGCTTGCCCGCGACCACGGCGCAACAGTTGCCGATGGCTTGGGCATGCTGGTGGAACAGGCGGCAGAAGCGTTTTATGTATGGAACAACATTCGCCCCAGCACCAGGCCTGTCATTGACGCGTTGAGAGCTCCTGAAAAAAAGCTAGTCCGATCACTTTAAAATTACCAACTAAGAATAAGGCTCGGGATGACGTTCAAGCAAATTTTCTGGCGATCGCTGCTTGCCGTTCTGGCAATTTTCCTGCTTTACCAACTCTGGATATTTGCCCATATCTGCTGGTGGATACACCATAATCCAAGTTCCACCGCTTTTATGTCGGATCGCCTGGCGATCCTGCAGCAGAAGGATCCGGATGCGCGGCTCCAGCACCAGTGGGTGGATTACAAGAAAATTTCCAGCAACTTGAAACGCGCCATCGTGGCATCAGAAGACCCCAAGTTCACCTACCACCAGGGGTTCGACTGGGAGGCCATTCAATGGGCCTATGAACGCAACAGGGAAAAAGGAAAAATCGTATCTGGTGCGTCCACCATTACGCAGCAGCTGGCCAAGAATTTGTTCCTGTCTCCCAAGCGCACTCCCTGGCGGAAGCTGGAGGAAGCCATTATTACGGTCATGCTGGAAGCGACCATGAGCAAGCGGCGGATGCTGGAGATCTACCTGAACATGATCGAGTGGGGCAATGGCGTATTCGGGGCGGAGGCCGCAGCCAGGCATTACTATAAAACCAGTGCAGCCAACCTGAGTCAGTACCAGGCGGCAAGGATGGCGGCGATGGTGCCCGGCCCGCGGTACTTCGATTCGCACCCGAAAAGCAATTACCTGTCGCGCAGAACCAATACCATCATCGCGCGTATGCCGCCGGTGAAGATCCCCTAAGGCTCAGATAAGCGGGTAACCATTTTCTGCGTGACCGGTGCGATCACCAAAATAGCTGGGAAGGCGATAGGCCAGGCAGTGATGAACGCGTGAAACCAGCGTAGAAAAAATCCAGGTGCAATGCCTGTCAGCCTCAAGGTGATGATCGCAGTCATTAAAAACGCCATCAGCACGGACATGATGAACGCGAACAGCAGTCGGCTATATTTCTTGGGGACTTTCATATCGATCTCCTACAACATGGCTTTCAAGTAGCGGCCAGTATAACTTTTCTCATTGGCAGCCACTTGTTCCGGCGTGCCTTCTGCAATCACCATGCCGCCGCCGTCACCGCCCTCGGGGCCCATGTCGATGACCCAGTCCGCTGTTTTTATCACGTCCAGGTTATGCTCGATGATCACGATGGTATTGCCGGCATCCCTTAATCGATGAATCACGTCCAACAGCAGCTGGATGTCGGCGAAGTGCAAGCCGGTGGTCGGTTCATCCAGGATATACAGTGTGCGGCCTGTGTCGCGCTTGGACAATTCCAGCGCCAGTTTTACCCGTTGCGCCTCGCCGCCGGATAATGTCGTTGCCGACTGACCCAGGGTGAT
>JAZKEL010000407.1:0-2931 GCA_040387075.1 Pseudomonadota bacterium | reverse complement strand
TTCACGCACCGCCATCCGCACCAGCACCGCCAACGGCGATACGGTTGCCTACATGACACGGCTGGCGACGGTAAAACTGGGCGGCGTGGAAGCCAAGGATGTATCCGCCGTGATCGCCCCCGGCCTGGGCGGCGATGTACTGCTCGGCATGTCCTTCCTCGGCCGTATGGATGTACGCCTGTACAAAGGCAGCATGACCATCAAGCAGGTTGAAGAATAAACAGTCTTCCGCCAGTCAAAAAAGACCTGCCCTGGCAAGCCCGTGGGTATTGCCTCCCAGGGCATCGTTAAATTAATTCCTCATTCACTCGCCAATTAAATGTAAGTAACTCCATCCTGGCGTGACTAAGGTTTGCTAGCGACATTTGCTTAGCGCAGATACCCACTTACTTAATGTTTAATCCAGGAGAATCAAATGAACAAGCCATTGAAGAGCATCGCAATACTGACCGGCGCCTTATTGTCAGCCGCCCTCTGTACACCCGCATTTTCAGCCGATGCCATGCTGAGCACGGGCGGGTATGCCACGGAAATGCACAAGATGGAAATGATGAAGATGCTGGATAGCGACGGCAACCACATGGTGACCATGATGGAATTCGATAATTACTACGGCAGCGTGTTCGACGAACTGGATAAGAACAAGGACGGCACCATAGACGCCACCGAATGGGCCGGCACCAAAACGGACGAAAAGATCAGCATCGCCACCGGCGGCTATAGCCGTGAACTGCGCTCCATGAAGATGATGGGCATGGTCGACAAGAATGGCGACCACAAAGTCAGCAAAGACGAATTCATCAAATACCAGGACACCCTGTTCATGGCGATGGATAAATCGGGCGATAGCCAGCTGGACGGGCAGGAATGGCTGGCGAAACAGACCGGTAACTAGTCCCCTGGCGAAAGCGGGTTTGCCGGTTCATATCCGGCATAAAAAGGTCGGCTTGCCGACCTTTTTTATTTACTGGACATGCTATCTTTTGCCGGCCATGAGGCCCACACTATACCGATACGTTTGCACATGCCTATGCGCAAACGCCTCTGTTTAGAAGGGCACACCCGATGACCATAGCTAAAAAATTCCTGCTGCTGATCGTGAGCGCCATGGCGGTGCTCATCAGCCTAGCCGCATTTGAATATTACAAATCCGACAGCATCTACCGCATCAGCCATGCCACCAATGCGGTCACTATCCCGAGCATCACGACGCTGGATGCCGCATATTCCAACCTGGTGGCGGTACGCGCACAGGTGTGGCACATCATCACGGAAGACAACCCGGCCAGGATGGCTGAGATCGCACAGATGATCGACCAGGAAAACGCCAGCATCGACATGTCGCTCAACAAATACGAAACACACTACCTGACGGATGCAACCGACCGCCAGTTGCTGGAGACCGACCGTAGTAGCCTGCAGGAATACAGGGACCTCCAGCAAAAAGCCATCAGCCTGTCCATGACCGGCATGAACAGGCATGCCCGCGACCTGGTGATAGCCAACCAGCGTGCGGTGAATGGCGCGATCTCGGCCCTTGAGCAGCACCGCCAATACAATGTATCGCTTGCCGACCAGGCAGCGATACAGGCAAAGTCGCTCAAGACCACCATCACTGCATTTTCGGCATCCACCCTCATTGCCGGATTGCTGGCGATCGCCCTCTTGGGAATCTTAATGCTGCAGATATTGCGTGATGCCGCCAACAAGCTGGATGCAGCGGCGATCCTGGTGAATGCGGCGACCATGCTGGGTAAAACCAACACGGCGGTGTATCTCGATGCTTCGCTTATACACGCCGCCAACGACAACAAGCGCTGAACAAGCTGGCGATGATGACTGACCCGATCAGGTAATCACTGTCGGCGCTTCGCGGCCGGTGCTTTCCTTGAGTTTGGATACTTCCAGCGCTATCGCGATCATCTCCGCCAATGCCACCTGCGCATCCAGGTGATGATTCTCGGCATTCGGCTCGTACGCTTCTAGGTAGATACGTATCGTCGCTCCCTCCGTGCCGGTGCCGGATAAGCGGAACACGATGCGCGAACCGTCGGTGAACAAAATACGCACGCCCTGGTTCAGGCTTACGCTGCCGTCCACCGAATCGGTATAGCTGAAATCGTCGCAGCTTTCCACGGTGTAACGGCCGAACTGCGTGCCGGGTAATTCGGTGAAACGGCCGTGGATGTAATCCATCACGCTATTCGCCGCCTCGGTGGGGATCGCCTCGTAATCGTGGCGTGAATACACATTGCGGCCGAAGCGCACCCAGTGGCGCGTCACCAGCTGTTGCACCGACTGGCGCTTGATGGCGAGGATGTTGAGCCAGAACAGCACTGCCCACAGGCCGTCCTTCTCGCGCACATGGTCGGAACCAGTGCCGAAGCTCTCTTCGCCGCACAGCGCCACTTTGCCGGCATCCATCAGGTTGCCGAAGAATTTCCAGCCGGTCGGCGTTTCGTAGCAGGGGATATCCAGCTCGGCCGCCACACGGTCTACCGCCGCACTGGTCGGCATGGAGCGCGCCACGCCAGCGATGCCCTTGCCGTAGCCCGGCGCCAGCTTTACGTTAGCGGCGATGATGGCCAGGCTGTCCGATGGCGTGACGAAGAAGTGGTTGCCCAAAATCATGTTGCGGTCGCCATCGCCGTCCGATGCCGCGCCGAATTCAGGGGCATTGTCACCGTACATGATCTCCACCAGGTCATGCGCGTAGGTCAGGTTAGGGTCGGGGTGGCCGCCGCCGAAGTCTTCCAGCGGGATCACATTCATCACGCTATCCGCCGGCGCACCTAGGCGGTTGATGAAAATCTCGGTGGCATAAGGCCCGGTCACGGCATGCATGCCGTCGAACTTCATGCGGAAGCCGCTGGCGAACAAGTCGCGAATCGCATTGAAATCGAATAAGGTCGCCATCAGCTCAGCATAATC
>JAZKEL010000406.1:0-1992 GCA_040387075.1 Pseudomonadota bacterium | reverse complement strand
TTCCACCCAAGCCAGTCTCTTTTAGTCCGCCAAACGACAGGTTGGCAAACAGATTACCTACCGTACCGGTTTGCACCAAGGTATTAACACCATTGATATCACCTGTATACAGGCCGAAGGTGTTGAAAGTAAAGGCATTGTCACTGGTAGAAGACAAAGACGCAGTGAGGTCACGGTAGGGTGTGACTGACAACAGGATGTAGTCAGTGAACGAGCCCGTGGCAATCTCTGGATTAGTGAATTGATATTGCTCGGCAAATGGCGACAGGTTGGTGTCGGGGCCGAGTGGTAACACATCCGCTTGCGCATTGAATGTCAATAACGATGCTGAAAGCGTCAGCGCAAGAGCAGAAAGCTTAAATTTATTCATGATGCATCCCTTTAAGTAAATATTAAGAATACAAATTAGTTAGCGCTCATCTGACATTGTTAGCCTTAATATTTGCCACATAATTTGTTCCGAAAGAATAAAAAACCATCCCGATTCCTGTCCATTAGTCCGAAAGTACTAATGGCTGGAAAACCAATAGCAGTAAGGCTATTACCAAATTTCTTACGTAAATTTCAGCTTTATCCTACAAATTCTTTGTAGAAAATGGCGGCTCTTTAGCACGTATAAAAATGCGTTCCGTGTCGTAAGTTTTAAGGCAACCTGCTTCAGTGCAATGGCGTTAGCATTTAAAATGCATGTACCCACATTAGAAAAATCAACAATTCCTGGAGAGATCACTATGAGCAGGCTTTACGGAGATATCCATCGCAAATTACAGGATGAGCAAGAGACCAGGGCGCTGGCCGACAGGATTGAGGAAATCGCCTGCAAGACGGAGTTCGATGACGACTCAAAAGGCTTCATCGAATCACTGGACATGTTTTTCCTGTCGACAGTCGACCACGATGGCAGGCCGACCGTTTCGTATAAAGGTGGATTCCAGGGATTCGTACGGGTGATAGACAGCACCACCTTGATGTTCCCTGTCTATAACGGGAATGGCATGCAGTATTCCATGGGGAATATTGTGGGAAGCACGGAGGTCGGCATGCTGTTCATGTCGTTTGAAAAGCCGCACCGCATCCGAGTGCAAGGCAAAGGCCAGGTATCCAGGGATCCTGAATTGCTTAAGCAATATAAGGAAGCGGAATTTGTGGTGAAGGTAACGCTTTCCGAGTTATGGCAAAACTGCCCGCGGTATATTCATCGCTACACCAAGGACAGCGACTCCAGGTATGTGCCCTCCAATGAATGCGCGACGCCGCTTGCTGAATGGAAAAGGTTCGAATTCCTGCAGGACGTGCTCAATGAGTCGGATGCCAAAAAGGCAAGGGATTCAGGATTTATCCAGGTCGAAGACTGGGTTGAAAAAATCAAGGCTGGGGATGCCGACGTATAAAACGTTGATTTATTCGAAATTTCCTTACAAGTCTATATACAATCCATGGATAGCATTTCTTCATCAGTTAGGCACTAAAAATCAATACATTAGCCGCTAGTCCCGACGCTTTAGACAATCACACCCCCATGATGCGCCAGTTCTGGACGATCAAGGCGCAGCACCCCGATATGCTGCTGTTCTATCGCATGGGCGATTTTTACGAACTGTTCCATGAGGATGCGGAAAAAGCGTCGCGCCTGCTCGGCATTACGCTGACCAGGCGTGGCAGCTCGAACGGTGAGCCGATCAAGATGGCAGGGGTGCCATACCACGCTGCCGAGCAATACCTGGCCAAGCTGGCCAAACTGGGCGAAGCCGTCGCCATCTGCGAGCAGGTAGGCGACCCCGCCAAAAGCAAAGGGCCTGTCGAACGCAGGGTGACCCGTATCCTGACACCGGGAACCCTGACAGACAGTGCCTTGCTGGATGACAGCCGCAATAACCTGCTGCTGGCTATCTGCCCGGGCGAAGGGATAGTCGGCCTGGCGCGGATCAACCTGGCGTCGGGCGAATTCATCGTCAGCGAAATAGCGCCGGGGCTGTTGGGCCAGGAGCTTGA
>JAZKEL010000405.1:0-2259 GCA_040387075.1 Pseudomonadota bacterium | reverse complement strand
ACGATGAATGGAGCTTCCCTAACAAAGAGGCGCTCATTACCGACATGTCGCGCAAGATACACACGATTCCCGGCATCCCTACCAACTTCTCGCAAGTGATCCAGGACAGCGTCGAAGAGGCATTATCCGGCGTCAAAGGCGAAATCGCCGTGAAGATTTTCGGCCCGGACCTGAGCGTCCTGGAAAACAAGGCGGATGAAGTGGTCGACGTGCTGAACTCCATCAAAGGCGCGACCGACGTGGCTGCCATCCGCATCTCCGGCAATTCCGAGCTGGACATCACGCTGGATCGGGAAAAACTGGCCCGCTATGGTATCGCCGTCGGCGACGTCAATGCCACCATCCAGACCGCCCTGGCGGGCAATGCAGCCAACACCTTCTACGATGGCGACCGCCGCTTCGACGTCACGCTACGCCTGGACAGGCCATTCCGCGATGCGTTCGACGACATCGCCGAACTGCCCATCAGTCTGCCGGCCAGTAGTTCTACCGATAGCGCTGATAAAGACGCAGCAGGCGCCGATGCCGCCGGTACCATCCCCTTAAGCGAAGTAGCCGACATCGCCATCAAGCAAGGTGCTTCACGGGTCAGCCGGGAAGGCGTGTCGCGCATCGTGTCCATCAAGGCCAACCTGGTGGATCGCGACCAGGGCAGTTTCGTGAAAGAGGCCATGGCCAAGGTGAACCAGCAGGTGAAACTGCCGCCGGGCTACAGCATGACCTGGGGCGGCCAGTTCGAGAACCAGCAGCGCGCCATGAAACGGCTTGAGGTCATCGTCCCGCTGTCTATCCTGCTGATTTTCGTGTTGCTGTTCTGGGCATTCAAATCGGTGCGCAATGCCTTGCTGGTACTGCTGATGATCCCGTTCACCCTGATCGGCGGCCTGGCCGGGCTGGGCCTGGCAGGACTGCACCTGTCCGTCTCCGCTGCCGTCGGCTTTATCGCCCTGGCGGGTATCTCGGTGCAGAATGGTGTCATCATGGTGGAGCAGATCAAGCACCTGATCCGTGAAGGCCATGCCGTGGCAGATGCCATCATAGAAGGCGCTGTGGCCAGGCTGCGCCCTATCCTGATGACCGCGCTGATGGCGGGCCTGGGCCTGTTGCCTGCCGCGCTGTCGCACAGCATAGGCTCGGAAACGCAGCGGCCCTTTGCCGTGGTGATCGTCGGCGGCCTGATCACAGCCACCTTCTTCACCCTGCTCCTGCTGCCGCTGCTCTTCCCTTACTTCTCCGATGAGGCGAAGGCCAAAGCCTGGCGCGACAAACAGCTGGCGGCCGAGGCGTGATGCATCCGTAATCCAGGCAATAAAAAACCGGCTTGCGCCGGTTTTTTATTGATTCACAGCGGATAACTATTAGTCGCGTTCGCCAAGCAGGGACATCAGGATCTGCAACAGGTTAACGAACAGGTTATAGACATCCAGATATAAAGCCAGTGTAGCCATCACGTAGTTGGTTTCACCGCCATTCACGATACGGCTCACGTCATACAGGATAAAACCTGAGAACAGCAACACGGCAGCACCAGACAACGCCAGTGAAAGCGCCGGGATCTGGAAGAACATATTAGCAAGAGAAGCCACGATCAGCAGGATGATGCCGACCATGAGGAACTTGCCCATGAAACTGAAATCTTTTTTGGTCGTGGTCGCAATGCCGGCCAGCGTCAGGAAAATGATACCGGTACCGCCTGCTGCTAGGCCAACCAGTTGCGCGCCGTTGCGCAGGTTAAGCGCTACTTGCAGGATAGGCGCCAGCAATATGCCCATGACGAACGTCAGCGCCAGGAGCAATATCACGCCGAGAGAACTGTTGCGATTCGCCTGGATACCATAGAACAAGCCGAACATGGCGGCCAGTGTGCCGACCGCGAACAGGATTGGGTGCTGTGCCGCCCAGGAGAAGTTCATGGACATGCCGATGACCGCCCCGATAACGGTAGGGATCATGGTCAGGCCCAACATCATGTAAGTGTTACGCAATACTTTATTGGCCTGTGCAGGTAAGGTTTGCGCATTGCCAGAAAGTGGGTAATTGGTTTCCATCTTTAATATTCCTTTAGTGTCAGTACAAAATGAAGCGAACGACTATTACTACTACTCCGGGTTAAGACTATCGAAGTCCGGTTAAAGTTGCAACCAATGATACCGGCGCAAGTGTGAAGACTTTGTGAAAATCAAGCGAATATTAGCTAATAAAGGGCAGTTCACCTTCGACTATGCCTACCTGCCCTACCTGCTGCACGGCCTGGGTATA
>JAZKEL010000404.1:0-7883 GCA_040387075.1 Pseudomonadota bacterium | reverse complement strand
ACGGCGGCCATGGCGGTTCGATTTACATTGAAGCGGATCGCAATATCAACACCCTGGTGGATTACCGTTACAGCCGTGTCTTCCGTGCCCAGCGCGGCGAAAATGGCCGCAGCTCCGACCAGTACGGCGCCGGTGGTGACGACATGGTCTTGCGCGTTCCCGTCGGGACGGTCATCAGCGATAAAGCCTCAGAGCAGATGCTGGTGGACCTGGCTGAGCATGGACAGCGCGCCATGCTGGCCAAGGGCGGCAAAGGCGGCCTTGGCAATATCCATTTCAAATCCAGCATGAACCGCGCGCCGCGCCAGTGCACGAAAGGCGACCCTGGCGAGGAATTCGAGTTATACCTGGAATTGAAGGTGCTGGCGGATGTGGGCCTGCTGGGCATGCCCAATGCCGGTAAATCGACGTTCATACGTTCGGTGTCAGCGGCAAAACCTAAAGTAGCAGACTACCCATTTACGACCCTGCATCCCAACCTGGGCGTGGTGCGCGTGGATACCAACCGCAGTTTTGTGATCGCCGATATTCCCGGCATCATTGAAGGCGCCGCCGAAGGTGCTGGGTTGGGTCACCAGTTCCTGCGCCATCTTGTACGCACCAAACTGCTGCTGCACCTGGTGGATTTAGCGCCTTACGATGAAGAAGTGGATCCGGTCAAGGAAGCGCGCGCTATCGTGGAAGAGTTGCGTAAATACGATGAAACGCTCTATGACAAACCGCGCTGGCTGGTGCTTAACAAGATCGACATGCTGGAGGATTCGGCCCAGCACGTAAAGCAGTTCGTCAAGGAATATGGCTGGGAAGGCCGCTGTTTTGCCATATCCGCCATTAGCGGCAACGGCTGCAAAGAGCTGACTTACGCCATCATGGAACACCTGGAAACAGTACGGCAACAGGAGCAGGACGAGGTAGAAGCCCTTAAGAATGCCCCGCAAGGCTTTCTGTAAGCCCGCTTGACTGACTTTCCGCTGTGATTTTTGAACTGCAAACACGTTTGGATAGCTTAATTGGCACACGTTAAATCATTGTTGCTTGACGCAAAATGCCTGGTAGTGAAGGTGGGCTCCAGCCTGGTGACCAACAATGGCGAGGGTCTTGACCGCGCTGCGATTGCGGCTTGGGCCAGCCAGATTGCCCAACTGGTCAAGAACGGCAGGCAGGTGGTACTCGTTTCCAGCGGCGCAGTGGCAGAAGGCATGCAGCGCCTGGGCTGGAAAAAGCGCCCGGTTGCCGTCAACGAATTGCAGGCTGCAGCTGCCGTCGGCCAGATGGGACTGGTGCAAATGTATGAATCCTGTTTCAGCCAGCATGGTTTACACACGGCCCAGGTGTTGCTGACACATGACGACCTGGCTGACCGTAAACGCTACCTTAATGCGCGCAGTACATTGCGGACATTGCTTGAGTTGGGCGTGATTCCCATCATCAACGAAAACGACACGGTCGTCACCGACGAGATCCGCTTCGGCGATAACGATACACTGGGTTCCCTCGTAGCCAACCTCATCGAAGCCGATACCCTGGTGATACTGACCGACCAGTCAGGCCTGTACTCTGCGGATCCCAGAAAGAACCCGGAAGCAACATTCATCCATGACGCACTTGCCGGGGATCTTGCCCTTGAACAGATGGCGGGCGGCGCGGGAAGTGCAATCGGCAGCGGCGGCATGCTGACCAAGATACTTGCGGCCAAACGTGCTGCACGCAGCGGCGCGCATACCATCATCGCGTCAGGGCGGGAAAACGATGTGCTGGTCAGGCTGGCAGGCGGCGAAGCGGTGGGCACCCACTTACGTGCCGAGCAGATCAAGACGCTGGCAAAAAAACAATGGCTGGCAGATCACCTGCGCGTCGGCGGCAAGGTGACGCTGGACGATGGCGCAGTCAAGGCGCTGCGCGAGGATGGAAAAAGCCTGCTGCCTATTGGTATAGTGGCAGTGCAAGGCAGCTTTGAGCGTGGGGAAGTGGTGGCGTGCATCAATCCCGAGGGCATTGAAATCGCCCGCGGACTGGTGAATTATTCCTCAGCAGAAACCGCACGTATCATGCGTCAGCCAAGTTCTGCCATCGCAGGTATCCTGGGCTATCTCGATGAGGTTGAGCTCATTCATCGTGATAATCTTATTTTGCTGTAACTGTATTAAAAGTGAGGGGTAAAGATGTCTGCCAATAAACCTAGCGTCGCCATCATCATGGGTTCCGACAGCGACTGGCCCGTGATGCGCCTTGCCGCACAGATGCTGGCCGATTTCGGGGTGGAATATGAAGCGCAGGTAGTGTCTGCGAATTTGCGGGGAGTGCAGCCCAGAACGGCTTGAAAGTCATCATTGCCGGTGCCGGCGGTGCGGCGCACCTGCCTGGCATGGTCGCCGCAAAAACCACGCTACCCGTCCTTGGCGTGCCGGTGCCGTCCAAACACCTGCAGGGACAGGATTCACTATTGTCCATCGTACAGATGCCCAAGGGAATCCCGGTCGCCACGTTTGCTATCGGCGAGGCGGGTGCGGCCAACGCGGGGCTTTTCGCCATCGCCATCCTGGCCACTACAGACGCAGCGCTTGCGTCTAAGCTGGATGCATTTCGGCAGGCACAGAGCGATAAGGTCGTCGCCATGAAATTGGCGGATCAACCCTGAATGCCAGAGGGATTTGGCGCTGATTCACCCATCTTCGTTTTAAAAATGGATAAGTCTTGAGTAACGATAACGTGATTCTTCCCCCGGCGATGCTGGGCATGTTGGGCGGTGGCCAGTTGGGCCGCTTTTTTGTGATGGCGGCGCATGAGATGGGCTACCATGTCACGGTGCTGGATCCGGATAAGAACAGTCCTGCCGGCAAACTTGCGGATGTCCATCTATGCACAGCGTATGACGATGCTGCCGCGCTCGAAACCATGGCGGCAAGCTGTGCCGCCGTTACTACCGAATTTGAAAACGTGCCTGCAGGCACGCTTGAATATCTTGCCAGGACGCGTCCGGTAAGGCCTTCAGCAAAGGCCGTCGCCATTGCCCAGAACCGTATCTTGGAGAAGAACTTCATCCGCGACGCCGGCTTGCCAGTAGCGCCTTTCGTGGTGATAGAAACAGTTACTGATCTTCCGGCGGATGGCAGCGAGTATTATCCCGGTGTCCTGAAAGTGGCTCGTTTTGGGTATGACGGTAAAGGGCAGGCACGGGTTTCCACGAAGGCTGAAGCAGGTGTCGCCTTCGCAGGCTTTAAGGGCGAACAGTGCGTGCTGGAAAAAATGCTGGAGCTGGATTACGAGGTATCAGTCATCCTCGCGCGCGATGCCGAGGGGACTATCGCCTCCTTCCCCACTGCTGAAAATATCCACCTGCACGGCATCCTCGACACCAGTATCGTTCCTGCCAGGGCGCCTGAGGCGATCCATGGCAAGGCACACCAGCTGGCGATGTTGCTGGCGGAACAGCTGGAGTATGTTGGCGTGATGGCCGTTGAGTTCTTTGTGACCGACGGCCAGTTGGTCATCAATGAAATGGCGCCACGTCCGCATAATTCCGGGCACTTCACTATCGATGCCTGCGTCACCAGCCAGTTTGAACAGCAGGTACGTACGTTGACCGGCCTGCCGTTAGGCGATGCACGCATGCACAGTTTTGCCGTGATGGTGAATATCCTGGGCGATATATGGGCCAATGGCGAACCTGCCTGGGGTAAGGCCCTGGAACACGCGCAGCTGAAATTGCATCTCTACGGTAAGCATGAAGCCAGGGCCGGCCGCAAAATGGGCCATTTCACTTTGCTTGGGCGCGATGTTGAGACGGTTGCTGCGCAAGCTCTGCTGGCCCGTACGGATTTGGGTATTGAATAGTTGTTTATGTGCTGGCCAATATAGCCAGCATGTGTAATAAAAAAGCCGAACATTCCGTTCGGCTTTTTTATTACAGGCATAGACCTGTTAAAACAAGCTTCTAAAGCTTATGCCATCGCCTTGATGGAAGCGTTCAGGCGGCTCTTATGGCGAGCTGCCTTATTCTTGTGAATAATGTTCTTGTCTGCAATGCGGTCAATTACGCTTACATTTTCGCTGTAAGCTGCTTGTGCAGCCACTTTGTCACCAGCCTCAACCGCTTTAATTACTTTTTTGATCGCGGTGCGCAAGGTCGAACGCAAGCTGGCATTGTGGCCACGTTGCTTAACTGCTTGACGGGCACGTTTTCTCGCCTGTGCGGTATTAGCCATGAATGTTCCTAATTAGTTATCAAAATACGAAGCCGAGCATAATAGCTTTTTTCCTGCCGTATTGCAAGGCTAAATATTAATCGAACCGTGGCAGTCAGCGCATACATGTTAAAATTACCAGCAGTTAAGAATAATGGCTGACCGTGCGCTGCTTGAAATTCCTGTTTGAAGTTTTGGTCCTGCTCGAATTTTATACTATCCTCAATCATTAATTTCAATCACTTAAATCCTGAATAGACGCATACGCAATGAACCTGCTTAAAGCACTGGCCGCAGTCGGCAGCATGACGTTTTTATCCCGGATACTTGGGTTCGTCCGCGATACGCTGATCGCACGCGTGTTCGGTGCTGGCATGTATACCGATGCGTTTTTTGTCGCTTTCAAGATCCCTAACCTGTTGCGGCGTATATCGGCAGAGGGCGCATTTTCCCAGGCATTCGTGCCTATCCTGGCAGAATATAAAAACCAGCGCAGCCATGATCAAACGCATGCGCTGATCAACCATGTGGCTACCTTGCTGGGCTTGTTCCTGGTGGCATTGACCATCATCGGCATGCTGGCCGCGCCCTGGGTAGTGCAGGTGAGCGCGCCAGGATTCGCAGTTGATAAGGCGAAATTCGACCTGACGGTGGATCTCTTGCGCATCACCTTCCCCTATATCTTTTTCATCTCGCTGGTGTCGCTGGCCGGGGGTGTACTCAATACCTACGGCAATTTCTCTATCCCGGCGTTTACGCCGGTCTGGCTGAATGTCGCCTTTATTGTCGCGGTGCTTTTCGTCGCGCCGTATTTCGATAATTCCATCCGCGTGCTGGCCTGGGCGGTATTCGCCGGCGGCATCCTCCAGTTGCTCTATCAGATTCCTTACTTACTGAAGCTGGGGCTGGTACCACGTATCCGCCTTGATCTCCAGGACGAGGGTGTATGGCGCATCATCAAACTGATGGGGCCGGCGGTATTTGGCGTTTCCATTGCGCAGATATCCCTGCTCATCAATACCATTTTCGCTTCTTTCCTGGCGCCGGGCAGCGTTTCCTGGCTGTATTACGCAGACAGGCTGATGGAGTTTCCTACCGGTATCCTCGGCGTAGCGCTGGGCACAATTCTGCTGCCCAGCCTTTCCAAGAGTTTTGCCGATAAAGCCGATGGCGAGTATTCCAAATTGCTGGACTGGGGCTTGCGGCTGACCTTTATGCTGGCGCTCCCGGCATCTGTGGCGCTGGCAGTATTGGCCACTCCGCTGGTAACGGGCTTGTTCCATTACGGCGCATTCAAGGCAGACGATGTCGAAATGACCCGCCAGGCGCTGATGGCCTACAGCCTCGGCCTGCTTGGCCTGATACTGGTAAAGGTGCTGGCGCCGGCCTTTTATTCGCGGCAGAACATCAAAACCCCGGTCAAGATCGCGCTATTCACATTGGCCGCCACGCAACTGATGAACCTGCTATTCATCAGTCACTTGCAACATGCCGGCCTGGCATTGGCCATTGGGCTGGGCGCCTGTATCAATGCCGGTCTGCTGTACTTTTACTTACGTAAGGCTAATGTGTACAAGCCGCAGCCCGGTTGGACTTGGTTCATGCTGAAACTGGCAGTGGCGGTCATTGCGATGGGTGTCGCCTTGCATTTCGCCGCAGGAAATGATGCGCTGTGGCTGGAATATACCCTGGTGCCTAAGCTAGTCCGCCTTGGCGGATTGCTGGTGCTGGGCTCTGGTGTTTATTTTGCGGCACTGTTATTGATGGGCATACGCGTGAAAGATTTCATGCGGCGTACCAGTCTTTAACATCAGCCTTTAAGCACACATTGATATAGTCCAACGCCACCCCATATTCATCCTATGCAAGTATTCCGCCATTTTCCCGTCCACGCCCAATCGCCTGCCGCGCTGGCTATCGGGAATTTCGATGGCATGCATATCGGCCACCAGGCCTTGTTGTCGAGACTGGTCGACGAAGCGCGGGCTCGAGGCCAGCAGTCGGCGGTGCTCACCTTCGAGCCGCATCCGCGTGAATTCTTCACCCCGGACCAGGCGCCAGCCAGGCTCACTTCCTTGCGCGAGAAGCTAGAGTGGTTTGTCGACCTTGGCCTGGACTTGGCGTATATCTGTCACTTCAACGCAAAGTTTTCTGCATTGAATAGTGCGCAGTTCATGCAGGACATCCTGCATGACTCGCTAAATGTGCAAGCCATCTCGGTTGGCGACGATTTCCACTTCGGGGCAGGACGCAAGGGTGGCATTACCGATTTGACCCAGGCCGGATTCGACTTGATCAGCGTACCGCAGGTGGACTTGAACGGTACGCGGGTTTCCAGCACGACGGTGCGCCAGGCGCTTGCCACCGGAGACTTGGCTCAAGCATCGGCATTGCTGGGTCGCCCCTACAGCATCAGCGGTAAGGTGGTGCACGGTGCCAAACGCGGCCGCCAGTTGGGATTCCCGACAGCGAATATCCATATGCGGCACGAGCGGCCTGCACTCAAGGGGGTGTATGCTGTAAAATTGGACGGTTGGAACGGCGTCGCTAATCTTGGCGTGCGCCCGACGGTGGGCGGCACATTGCGATTGAGCCTGGAAGTGCATCTGCTGGAGTTCGATGGCGACCTGTATGGGCGGCATGTGCATGTCAGTTTCCTGAAAAAATTACGGGATGAAATGAAATTTCCTGATTTCGATGCACTCAAGCAGCAGATTGCGCAGGACGCCCTGGCTGCCCGGCAATATTTCGCAGCATTGGTAACTAGCGAACCGAATACTTAAACCGACGCCAGATTAAAGATAATTAGATAAAGACTATTCGTGTCATGACCGACCAGACCTATAAATTAAACCTGCCAGAAACTCCGTTCCCCATGCGCGGCGACCTTGCCAAGCGTGAGCCTGCGTGGCTGAAAAGCTGGCAGGATAAAAAGCTCTACGAGCGCATCCGCAAGGCACGCGCTGGGGCCAAAAAATTCATCCTGCATGACGGCCCGCCGTACGCCAACGGCGACATCCATATCGGCCATGCGGTGAACAAGATACTCAAGGACATCATCGTCAAATCCAAGACCATGTCCGGTTTTGACGCGCCTTACGTGCCAGGCTGGGATTGCCACGGCTTGCCGATCGAACTGGTGGTGGAAAAGACCCATGGTAAGAATATCGAGCCTGCCAAATTCCGCGAGCTTTGCCGTGCATATGCCGCGGAGCAGGTGGAAAAGCAGAAGAAAGACTTCATCCGTCTCGGTGTGCTGGGCGATTGGGACCATCCCTACCTGACCATGGATTTCAAGACCGAAGCCGACATCATGCGGGCTCTCGGCGATATCTACAAAAACGGTTACCTGTACCAGGGCAGCAAGCCGGTGCACTGGTGTGTGGACTGCGGCTCGGCACTGGCTGAGGCCGAGGTGGAATATGAAGATGTCAACTCGCCAGCCATCGACGTTGGTTTCAAGGTGGTGGATAAGGCGGCGCTGGGTAAGGTTTACGGCGTTGAAGTGACCGGCGATGCCTATGCCGTGATCTGGACGACGACGCCTTGGACCTTGCCTGCCAACCAGGCAGTAAGCGTTCATCCCGAGTTCGATTATGACTTGATCGAGACCAGCAAAGGTTTGCTGATACTGGCGCATGAGCTGGCAGCTACCACGCTTGCGCGTTACAGCGAGACGGAAACCAGGGTGATTGCATC
>JAZKEL010000403.1:0-4119 GCA_040387075.1 Pseudomonadota bacterium | reverse complement strand
GAGAAACGAGTCATGTTCATCATCCTGGCGCTCATCGTCGCGGTGGCGGCATTCAATATCGTGTCGACGCTGGTGATGGCGGTGACCGACAAGCGTGCCGATATCGCCATCATGCGCACCTTCGGCGCCAGCCCGGGCAGCATCATGGCCATCTTCATCGTACAGGGCGCGCTGATCGGTGTCATCGGCACGGTCGTCGGCGCGGCAGTGGGGATTGTCGTGGCGCTGAATATTGGCACCATTGTGCCGTTTATCGAGCAGCTGTTCCAGGTGCAGTTCCTGGCCAAGGATATCTATTACATCAGCGAGTTGCCGTCACACCTGGTGTGGGCCGATGTCGTCACCATCACCGTCATGTCCTTTGTGCTGAGTCTGCTGGCGACGCTATACCCCAGCTGGCGCGCAGGCAAGATCAATCCGGCGGAGGCGCTGCGGTATGAGTAAGCCTGTAGATAGCAGCATGCCAGCAAATAGCAGTATCCTTTCCTGCCGCAACCTGCAGAAGACCTACGCCGGCCTGGATGTCGCCGTGCTGGGCGGCATCGACCTGGATGTCGGGCCTAGCCAGCAGGTGTCCATCATGGGCACATCCGGTTCCGGCAAAAGCACATTGCTGCACCTGCTGGGCGGGCTCGATGCACCGTCCGCCGGCGAAGTCAGCATCCAGGGCCAGCCGCTAGCCACTATGAACGAGGCCAAACGTGGAAAGGTGCGCAATGAATTCCTGGGCTTCGTTTACCAGTTCCACCACTTGCTGCCCGAATTCACGGCGCTGGAAAATGTGGCCATGCCCCTGTTGATACGCCGCACACCGCGCGAGCAAGCACTGACTGCTGCGGCGCAAGTGCTGGGCAAAGTCGGCCTGGGCCATCGCCTGGAGCATATGCCCGGCGAACTGTCCGGCGGCGAGCGCCAGCGTGCGGCAGTGGCGCGTGCACTGGTGACCAATCCGCAATGCATACTGGCCGATGAGCCGACCGGCAACCTCGATAGGGCGACCGCACACAGCGTATTCGACCTGTTGCTGGAGTTGAACCAGGACCAGGGCGTCAGCCTGGTCGTGGTGACGCATGACATGGAACTAGCCGCCAAGATGCAGCGCCAGTACCGATTGCAAGATGGCAAACTGCTCAACCTCCTTTAATATTTAATCTGTCATGATCCCCTTCGCACTGGCTTTTGTTTTCGGTGCATGGGTCTTGCAGCACATGCCTGTCCTGCCCGGTTCCTACTGGGCATTCCTGCTTATCCCTGCCGTGCTGCCAGCACTTGCGCTGGCCTATTTCCGATGCCGTTTAGCCTTTGCTCGCATCCTGTCCTGGATATTGCTGGGAGCGCTCGCCGGGTTTTTCTGGGCGTCGCTCATGGCGCAGCATCGCCTGTCCAATGAATTGCCGGCGGCGTGGGAAGGCGAGGATGTCCAACTGATCGGCGTGATTGCCGGCATGCCGCAGCAACTGGAACGCGGAGAGCGCTTTGAGTTCGATGTGGAGCAGGTGCTGACACCCAACGCTGTCATCCCCATGCATATTTCGCTGTCCCAATACACTGAATTCGCCAGGTCGTTCGAGCGCGATTCCGCCTTAAAAACTGCGAATCCCCGTTCCGATGTTAACGCTGGATTTCATGTCGGCGAGCGCTGGCAACTGACCGTCCGACTCAAGCGCCCGCACGGCACGGCCAATCCGCACGGGTTCGATTTCGAGGCGTGGGCGCTGGAGCGGAATATCCGGGCCAGCGGTTATATACGCAAAGATGCGGGCAACAGGCTGATAGCGCCTGCCGTATTCAGGCCGTCCTACCTGGTAGAAATGGTGCGAGAGAAAATACATGCGCGCATGACCACGGTATTGGCGGGCAAGCCCTACGGCGGCATATTGCAGGCACTGGCCATCGGCGACGATAGCGGCGTTTCGCAGGAGGACTGGCAGATCTTCCTGAAAACAGGGACAAATCATCTTGTGAGCATTTCCGGCCTGCATATCACCATGCTGTCTGGCTTCGCGTTCGCCCTGGTGTACGCCCTGTGGCGCAGGAACGAAACGCTGACGCTCAGGCTGCCGGCGCGTAAGGCAGCCGTGATCGTGGGCGCGGTGGTCGCTTTGCAGTATGCGCTGATCGCCGGCTTTTCAGTGCCCACGCAACGCACCCTGTATATGCTGAGCGTATTCGCTTGGGCCTTATGGTCGGGACGCAACATCGCCATGGCACGGGTGCTGGCGTATGCACTGTTGCTGGTGGTAGTACTCGATCCCTGGGCGGTGCTGGCCCCCGGATTCTGGCTGTCGTTCGGTGCGGTCGCGTTCATCAGCTATGCCGTCGGCGGCAGGTTGCAGCCACCCCACTGGTTGCGCGCAGCCATCCATACGCAATGGGCGGTCACCCTGGGGCTGATGCCTTTGCTGCTGGTATTGTTCCAGCAGGTATCGCTGCTTTCGCCGGTGGCCAACGCTGTGGCGATTCCCGTCATCAGCCTGGTCGTGGTGCCGCTCACTTTGCTGGGGAGCCTGCTGCCGCTGGACAGTGCGCTGTTTCTTTCGCATTGGGTGATGGCGCAATGCATGCTGTTCCTGGCATGGATTTCCGCATTCCCGCTCAGTACATGGCAACAGCAGGCGCCGCCGTTATGGACATTGCCGGTCGCCGTCGCAGGCGTCCTGGTCATGTTGCTGCCACGGGGTATTCCCATGCGCTGGCTGGGGGTGGTTGGCTTGCTGCCTATGTTGCTGATCGTGCCGGAACGTCCCGATACCGGCGCCATGAAGGTCGCCGTGCTGGACGTGGGCCAAGGCCTGGCGGTCGTCGTGCAGACCAGGCACCACAACCTGCTATACGATGCCGGGCCGCGATACTCTTCGCAAAGCGACAGCGGCAGCCGTATCGTGGTGCCTTACCTGCGGGGTGAGGGCATCCGCCAGCTGGATGGTATGGTGATCAGCCATAACGACAACGACCACAGCGGTGGCATGCAGTCTGTGCTGTCTCAGGTAAAGACCAAGTGGCTGGCAAGTTCGCTGCCGGAGCATGCTGTCCCGAACGATGCGCATGGCATGCCCTGGAAGCCGCATCTACATTGCCTCGCAGGGCAGCGCTGGCAATGGGATGAGGTGCAGTTCGAGATGCTGTATCCCACTGCTGCCGGCTATGCCGATAACGACATCAAGGATAACGACCGCAGTTGCGTACTGCGCATCAGCAGCCGGTACGGCAGCCTTCTGCTGGTGGGCGATATCGAGAAAAAAGCCGAGGCGGAGTTGCTGGCAGACCTGCCGCACGCATTGTCATCCGATGTGATCGTGGCGCCTCATCATGGCAGCAAGACATCCTCGACCGCTGCGTTCATCGAGGCTGTAAAACCGGCTGCCGCCATTTTCACGGTCGGTTACCGCAACCGTTTCCGCCATCCCAACAAGGATGTCGTCGACCGTTATGCTGCATCCGGTGCCAACCTGTATCGATCCGATGCGGACGGTGCCATCCTGCTCGACTTCTCCGCCCATGCCGCCGGAGCTGCTAGCGGTCAAGGCGTGAAACACGGCGCCATCAGCATCAAGCGCTGGCGCCAGCAGTCGCCGCACTATTGGCAATATTAATGGTGGCAATAGCTTAATGGTGCAATAACTTCAATGGCAATAGCGGCAACGGCTGCCTATCCCATGTAATCCCATGACGTCCAATGAGGTGCGCATGGCCCTGGCATTTCTGACATTCGAATCAGGGTATCTCTTACATATCCGGATGCCGTCGCTGATTAACCTGTACCCACGTTGCTGGTAATTCTAGCCGGCCCGGAAACCAGTCAGGCGACGTGAAAAAAGTTTCAGGACGGCATTTCTTGAAAAGGAGTATCACATGAGTACGAATAACCAAGGTTCAAAGAATAGCCCGGTTTCAAATAAGCAGGCGTCGAAAAGCGGTTCCACTGCGCAACATTTGCAAACTGGTCAAGGCCAGAAGAGCTCACCCGGATCTACCAGTGCCAGCAATAAATCTGGCGGTACCCGCGGCGGTTCCAGCGAACAGCACGCCCAAGCCGCCAGCCAGAGCCACAAGAACTCCCCCGGTTCAAGCAGTGTAGCGAATAAGGGTAGCTCCTCTAGAAGCAGTGCCGGCAGTTCA
>JAZKEL010000402.1:0-1536 GCA_040387075.1 Pseudomonadota bacterium | reverse complement strand
GTAACGGCCGTGTTCTTGGCCAGGATGGTGATGCCACGCTCTTTTTCGATATCGCCGGAGTCCATGACGCGCTCGGTGACTTGTTGGTGAGAGGCGTACATACCCGCCTGTTGCAATAGCTTATCCACCATCGTGGTTTTGCCATGGTCAACGTGAGCGATGATGGCGACATTTCGGAGTTTGCGTGACATGAATATAATTCTCAATTGCTAAAAAGTGCGCGATTCTAACATAGACTGGCCTTAAAACTTAGCAAAGTTCGCAGATAAAGCTTTGACATATTGAAAACTACCTATATACTGCGGCCTTCGTTGAGTCAGCAAGCAATCCTCTGATTCATATGAAGTGTTCATTGCCCTAGCCCCCTGAAGCCCGATGCAGTTTTGCGGCTCTCTTGTATTTGTTACCGGTTAGTGGCTATGCCCGTGCGCCGGTAAAAATGCATACTAAAATTCTTAGTTAGTGTTTCGCGCTGTTTACAACCATATTCGGCAACCTATGTTGTTGCCTGCAATATCGTGAACGACAGTGCCTGCCTGCGCCCTTTTAGCTTGTTTTATAAGGGAAGACCATGTCTTTTGAAAATCTGAATTTAAATCCTGCCATCCTTCGTGCCATTGAAGAATCAGGTTACACCACTGCAACCCCTATCCAGGCTCAGGCGATTCCTGAAGTCATGGCCGGCCACGATCTGATGGCCTCAGCACAAACCGGCACCGGCAAGACCGCTGCCTTTACATTGCCCGCATTGAACCTGCTGGCCACCCCACACCCAGTGAACAGCCGCGGCCCGCGTATCCTGGTATTGGTGCCTACACGTGAACTGGCAGCCCAGGTAAACGAAGCTGCACGTAAATACGGTAAATTCATCCGCGCCCGTACTGTCAGTATCGTCGGCGGCATGCCTTACCCACTGCAAAACAAGCTGCTGTCACAACCGCTGGATATCCTGGTTGCGACACCTGGCCGCCTGCTGGACCACATGGAGCGCGGCCGTATCGATATGTCCCGCCTGCAAATGCTGATCCTGGACGAAGCCGACCGTATGCTGGACATGGGCTTCATGCCGGATGTAGAACGCATCTGTAATGCATTGCCTGCGTCACGCCAGACCCTGCTGTTCTCCGCTACGCTGGATGGCAACATCGGCCGTATCGCCCAGCAGATCCTGCGCAATCCGAAGACTATCCAGGTTGCAGCGCAGAAAGAAAAACACACCAATATCGAACAGCGCCTGCACTTTGTGGACGACATGTCACACAAGAACAAACTGCTTGAGCATCTGTTGATCGCTCCAGACGTCAACCAGGTCATCGTATTCACTTCTACCAAGCGTCATGCTGACCTGCTGGCTGAAGACTTGTACGCTGCCGGTCATAAGACTGCAGCCCTGCATGGCGACATGACACAAGGTGCACGTAACCGCACCTTGACCAAATTGCGTCATGGCGATGTCAAGGTACTGGTCGCGACGGACGTTGCAGCACGCGGCATCGACGTTGCAGGCATCACCCACGTGATCAACTACGACCTGCC
>JAZKEL010000401.1:0-8957 GCA_040387075.1 Pseudomonadota bacterium | reverse complement strand
GGCAGGAACCTTAGCTTGGATAGCGAGGAATGCCCCGTACCAAAATCATCGATTGCAATGCGCAAACCCAGCGCTTTGAGCGCCAGCAGTATTTCTACGGCCTGGTCTTCCTGCTCCATAATGGCGCCTTCCGTGATCTCCAGCGTCAACCGATTCGGTGCAAGGCCGGAATCACGGAGTGCAGATTCAATAGCAATCAGTAAATTGGCATCGTGGAATTGCTTGGGCGATATATTGACTGCCAGGTTAATGGGGCTCATCGCCTGCGCATCCCACGCCACCAGCTGCCGGCAAGCCTGCTCCAGCACCCATTTCCCTATCGGTACAATCAACCCTGTATCTTCTGCAAACGGGATGAAATCATTCGGCATCACCAGTTCGCTGCCGTTGCGATACCAGCGTATGAGCGCTTCAACGGCAACCACGTTTGCCCGGCCGCTGTCTTTGTCATACTCCACGATGGGCTGGTAGAACAATACGAACTGTTTATTTTCTATTGCCTGGCGTAGCTGGGTATCCAGCTTGAAACGCGCATGGGCGATCTGGGTAAGTTCAAGCGTATAAAACTGGTGATTGTTACGGCCGCTTTCTTTGGCGCGGTACATGGCGGAATCGGCATTTCTGATCAGCTGCACGTCATTCTCCGCATCGTAAGGGAACAGGCTGATGCCGATGCTGGCCCCCACGACGACTTGATGGTTATGCTTCAGCGTGAAGGGGGTTTCCAATAGCTCGATAATGCTTTGCGCGACGACTGCCGCCTGGTTTTTTGACTCGATATTTTCGATCAAAACCACAAACTCATCGCCCCCGATCCTGGCAACGGTATCTTCTTCACGCAGCCTGCCCTTTAAGCGGCCGGCAAGCTCCACCAGCAGCATGTCGCCCTGGATATGCCCCAGGCTATCGTTCACATTTTTGAAACGGTCAATATCGATGAACAGCAAGGCCAGTTCGGAGCGATGCCGATTCGCCATGGCGATGGCATGCACCAGCCTGTCCTGGAACAGCCTGCGGTTGGGCAAGCCGGTCAGCACATCATGATTGGCCAGGTACTCGTACCGTATATTGGCCTCATAAATCTGCCTGTCCGCATCCAGCAAGCGTTCGCTATCTACCAGCAACAGACTCTGTCGCATCATGGCAAGTACGATAATCAGCAATGCCGAGATCAATGCTACAAATTTGGCGATAGGCACCAAGGTACTAAAGAAAATTATGGCAATCGTGATTACGCTGATAAACATGGATGCCACGGGAATTATCCGCAGGATAAAACGACTGATCGCGATCTGCCTGGGGCTTTCTGAAACGACAGCACGCCAACCCATTGCGCTGAGGCCAATCAGGACATCGCCGACAGAGAACATATTCTTGAGCAACTGGCCATGGTCTATTTGGGTGCCCGGCATATGTACATTCCATTGCATCCAAATCGAGCCCTCGACCAACAATGCCAGGAAGAAGATGTAATTCGGCCAGCACGGTGTTAACCGCAGGAAAACATTGATGAGCAGTGCAACACTGGCAGCGCTTAATAAACCAATCGGATAGGAAATAACGGCGAGCATTTGAGGAAGATAGCGACTGTTCTCATTGGAGAGGTAAAGTGCCAGTACCAGGCCGATAACAGAAATGCTGATGGTGGACAGGTCGATCCATGCCGCAGTTTTCTTGGCGCCCGTCAGTTTCGCATTGAGGACGGAAAGTAAGCCGATGAGGCAACAGGGACCGAGCAACAAATAAAAGACGTCGGCGGGCGCCGGAAAGAAGTTCCAATGCACGTATTGCTGCACATTCCACAGCAACTGGCCGAAAAAGTACGAAGCGATGCCGAATAAAAACCAGCGCCTGGGGATTTTTTCTTCAAGGTTGCCGTTGCGATAACCGATCCATACAAGGACGGTGGAAGCGGCAGAGCTCAAGGTCCAATGCAGGTTATCCAGCAAGGGTATCCATGGGGAGGATACGAACTGCGAAACAATCGCGATAAGCAGCATGATTGCCAGGGTTGTCCATAAAACGGCTTTCGCAGAACGACTCATTACGCAGTCCCCGATCAGGTTGCCCACAAGGGCTTTTTTATTTCATTTTATATTCTTGAACGATCTGCATAATTAAACACCCATATCAAAAAAACTGATATTGATTAATGCTCTATAGCATCTCTTATGCCAAAGAACGTACATTGCCCAAATATGGCGGGAACCTCGATAATTAAGTTTTCTGCCAGGTCGATTGCGTATAAAATAGGCAACCTTTCGCAACACAGTCAAGAACACACGTGCAAATCGGTCCCCATACATTAAAGAACAACCTGGTTGTCGCGCCCATGGCGGGCGTGACCGACCGGCCTTTCCGCATGCTTTGCAAAAAGCTGGGGGCAGGCCTGGCTGTCTCCGAGATGGTGACCTCCAACTCCTTGCTTTACGGCAGCGAAAAAACACTGCGGCGTGCCAACCATGAGGGCGAAGTCGACCCCATTTCGGTGCAGATTGCGGGAGCCGACCCCAAAATGATGGCAGAAGCGGCGAAATACAACGTGGATAACGGTGCACAGATCATCGATATCAACATGGGTTGCCCGGCCAAGAAAATCTGCAATGTCATGGCCGGCTCCGCCCTGCTTAAGGATGAGCCCCTGGTAGCGCAGATCCTGCGCGCAGTAGTCAATGCCGTGGATGTGCCTGTCACGCTGAAGATACGCACCGGTTGGGATAAGCAGAACCGCAACGCGGTGGCTGTCGCCAGGATGGCTGAAGACATCGGCGTGCAGGCGTTGGCCATGCACGGCCGCACCCGCGCCTGCCTGTACATGGGCGATGCCGAGTACGACACGATTGCCGCCGTCAAGCAGGCCATCCGCATCCCACTGATTGCTAACGGCGACATCACTACCCCGGAAAAAGCCAAATACGTACTCGACATGACAGGCGCCGACGCCGTGATGATAGGCCGCGCTGCGCAAGGCCGCCCTTGGATATTCCGCGAGATCGAGCATTACCTGGCGACCGGCGAACACCTGCCGCCGCCCGAAGTGGCCGAGATCCGCAGCGTCATGCTGGAGCACCTGCATGACCTGTATGCGTTCTACGGCGAGCTCACTGGCATGCGCGTTGCTAGGAAACACATCTCCTGGTACACCAAGGGCCTGAAGGACTCGGCAAATTTCCGCCACGGCATGAACCAGTTGCAGACCATAGACCTGCAGCTGAATGCCATCAACGATTTCTTCAACCATCTTGAGCAGCAAGATACCAGGCTGCAGTATGCAACTGAATCACCGCTGGAGTCGGCAGAGCACGGGGACGGCCTGTCGGCAGGTGATCAGCATGCTAAACAAAAACAAGCACAAGACCTGAAGAATGAGGCGTTGGCGGCATGACTAATCAATGTGAGCTGGCAAACAGCGTAGAAAAGAACCTGGAAGAGTATTTCAAGGACCTTGACGGCCAGCCGCCGCATGCCGTGTACGACATGGTGCTGCAATGCGTGGAACAGCCGATGCTCAAGTACGTGATGAACCGGGCCGGCGGCAACCAGAGCAAGGCGGCCGAGATACTGGGCCTGAACCGCAACACCTTACGCAAGAAACTCCAGCAATACAAAATCGAGTAATTAAGGCTCCTTTGAGGCAATATTTAGAGGGCTCACACACAGCTTAATTTATTTTGTAATCAAGGGAGAACAGGTGGTAAACATCCAGGGATTCATCCGGGATTGTTGCCAGCATAGTGATCGTTTTATTACAAAGTAGGTTTTATGGCAGTCATCAAAAGAGCTCTTATCAGTGTTTCCGACAAGCAAGGCATCCTGGAATTCGCACAGCGCCTGAGCGGCTTCGGCGTAGAAATTCTGTCCACCGGCGGTACCGCCAAACTATTCCGCGACAACAACATCGCCGTCACTGAAGTCAGCGACTACACCGGCTTCCCCGAGATGCTGGATGGCCGTGTCAAGACGCTGCACCCGAAAGTGCATGGCGGCATTCTAGGTCGCCGCGACCTGCCTGACCATGTGGATGCGATGGCGAAAGCGGATATCCCCAATATCGACCTGGTGGTGGTTAACCTGTACCCGTTCCGCGAGACCATCGCCAAGCTGGATTGCACACTGGAAGACGCCATCGAGAATATCGACATCGGCGGCCCTACCATGGTGCGCGCAGCCGCCAAGAATTACCACCACGTCGCCATCGTCACCGACCCGGCTGACTATGGCCAGATAGTCAGCGAGATGGGAAACAGCCAGGGCGCTGTCGGTGCAGAAACACGCTTGATGCTGGCAAAGAAAGCGTTTTCGCATACCGCAGAATACGACGGCGCCATCAGCAATTACCTGACGGCACTCGACAACAAGGGCGAGAAGCTGGCCTTTCCCGACCGTTACACCACGCAATTGAGCAAAGTGATGGACTTGCGCTACGGCGAGAACCCGCACCAGCATGCAGCGTTCTATCAAGACGCAATCGTGCCCGCCGGCACACTGGCAGCCTTTGTGCAATTACAGGGCAAAGAACTGTCCTATAACAATATCGGCGATGCCGATGCCGCCTGGGAATGTGTCAAGACCTTCGATGCGCCGGCCTGTGTCATCGTCAAGCATGCCAACCCATGCGGCGTAGCGGTAGCCACCACACTGCTGGAAAGCTACCAGAAAGCGCTGAGCACGGATCCTACTTCGGCATTCGGCGGCATCATCGCCTTCAATCGCGAGATCGACGCGGCCACTGCCGAGGCTGTGATCAAGCAATTCGTGGAAGTCATCATCGCGCCTGCCGTATCCGATGAAGCCAAACGTGTATTATTTGCCAAGGCCAATGTACGTGTGCTGACAGTCGCCCTGCCTGCAAGCAAAGACGCCTACGGCCTCAATCCGCTGGAATACAAACGTGTCGGCGGCGGGCTGTTGGTGCAGACGCCGGATGCCCTCAACGTGCTGCCGAACCAGTTCAAGATAGTGACGAAAAAACAGCCCTCGCTGCAACAGCTGGAAGACCTGCTGTTCGCCTGGCGCGTAGCCAAGTTCGTCAAATCCAACGCCATCGTGTTCTGCAATAACGGCATGACGCTAGGCGTGGGCGCAGGCCAGATGAGCCGCGTGGACAGCACCAAGATCGCCGCCATCAAGGCGCAGAATGCCGGGCTGTCGCTGAAAGATGCAGCTGTGGCTTCCGACGCATTCTTCCCCTTCCGCGATGGCGTGGACGTACTGGCAGAAGCCGGTGCCAGCTGCGTGATCCAGCCTGGCGGCAGCATACGCGACGATGAAGTCATCGCAGCAGCAGATGAGCACGGCCTGGTCATGGTGTTGACCGGCTTCCGTCATTTCAGGCATTAAAGGTAGATAGGCATGAAGATACTGGTGATAGGCGGGGGCGGTCGCGAGCATGCATTGGCATGGAAGCTGGCACAGAACAAGAATGTCAGCCGCGTGTATGTGGCGCCGGGCAATGCCGGCACTGCGCTGGATCCGGACATGGTCAACGTGCCCATCAGCAAGGTAAGCGACCTGGTGGAGTTCGCAGAGAGCGAGCAGATAGGCCTGACGGTTGTCGGCCCGGAAGCCGCACTGTCGCAAGGTGTCGTGGATGCGTTCCGCCTGGCCGGCCTCAAGATATTTGGTCCGACCAAGGCAGCTGCACAGCTGGAAAGCTCAAAGGACTTTGCCAAAGCCTTTATGCTGCGCCATAACATCCCGACAGCAGTCTATGCCACGTTTACGGATGCAGCAGCAGCACACGCCTATGTGGAGACGCAGGGCGCCCCTATCGTCATCAAGGCAGACGGCCTGGCCGCCGGCAAAGGGGTAGTCGTCGCCATGGAAGAAGAGGAAGCGCATGCCGCCATCGACTCTATGCTGTCCGACAACAAGCTGGGCGACGCCGGTGCGCGCGTGGTGATCGAGGAATTCCTGACGGGCGAGGAAGCAAGTTTCATCGTGATGGTGGACGGCAAGAACATACTGGCGCTGGCCACCAGCCAGGACCATAAGCGCCTGCTGGACGGCGACGAGGGCCCGAATACCGGCGGCATGGGCGCGTATTCGCCGGCCCCGGTGGTTACGCCGGATATCCATGCCAAAGTCATCCGCGAGATCATCGCGCCGACCGTGTCCGGCATGGCCAAGGATGGCATTCCGTACACCGGCTTCCTCTACGCCGGCTTGATGATCAGCCCGGACGGCACGGTCAAGACACTGGAATTCAACTGCCGCATGGGCGACCCGGAAACGCAGCCCATCATGCTGCGCCTGAAGAGTGACCTGGTGACGCTGACAGAACATGCTATCGACGGAACGCTGGATAAAGCCGAAGTTGAGTGGGACAGGCGCACGGCGCTGGGCGTGGTAGTGGCATCGGCCAATTACCCCGATACCCCGCGCACCGGCGACGAGATTACCGGCCTGCCCAGGATCAGCACCAATCCCGACGAGAACGAAATACACGACACGTATGTGTTCCATGCCGGCACCACGCTGCAGGATGGCAAAGTGCTGACCAGCGGCGGACGCGTGCTGTGCGTGACCGCGCTGGGCGAAACGGTAAAGTATGCGCAATCGCGCGCTTACCAACTGGCCGAGGAAATCAGTTTCGACGGTTCGCAGATGCGCAAGGACATCGGTTACCGCGCCGTCAAAGGTTAGAGGCGCGGATAGACTCTTCCATGTCTGCGACGCCGGCTGCACATTCGAGTAAATACCACGGTATCCGGCGCTTCAGGTTCGATGCCCGCGGCTTGCGGCACTACCTCAAACATGGCGGTGTCATCGCGTATCCCACCGAATCGGTGTTCGGCCTCGGCTGCGATCCCGCTAACCGCGCTGCAGTAAAACGCATCCTCCAGATCAAAGGCCGGCCGCAACGCAAAGGGCTGATTTTACTGGCTGACCGGCTGCCTGCATTGAACGCATACATTGCCCCTGTAGAAGAGAAGCAACACCATTTGCAAGCCACCTGGCCCGGCCCTCACACCTGGCTCATCCCGACCGCAAAAGACTGCCCTAAATGGCTGACCGGCCGCCACCAGACCATTGCTGCCCGTGTCACTGCGAACCCATTTTCGTCACTGCTATGCAAAAATACCCGCATGGCCATTGTCTCCACCAGCGCCAATCGAAGCGGTTGCCAGCCGGCACGGACTACACGCGAGTGCTACCGGCTGTTTGGCGGCCAGGTACGGGTACTACCGGGCAGGACAGGCGGCGCAAAAAAACCGTCCACCATCCAGGACTTAGCAAGCGGCAGGATTATTCGCCCTTAACGCGTTCGCGACATTACAATTGAACCACTCCCAATTAAGCTGTGAAGAACAACGCATGAACACAAACGCCGTATTCGAATACCTGCAGGGACTGCAAAACCGCATCGTGGAAGCCGTCGAGATGGTGGACGGCAAGAATTTCCTGCACGACAGCTGGCAACGCCCGGAAGGCGGTGGCGGCACCTCCTGTATCATGGAGGAAGGCAATGTATTCGAACGTGCTGGCGTCGGCTTCTCGCACGTCATCGGTAACAAGCTACCGCCGTCCGCCAGCATCGCCCACCCGGAAGCTGCCGGACGCGCATGGGAAGCCATGGGCGTATCCCTGGTATTTCATCCGCGTAATCCCTATGTGCCGACCGTGCATATGAATGTGCGTTTTTTTGTGGCGAAAGCGCCTAAATCGCAACAAAGTTCTGAAATATCTGAACAGGATGTGCAGCCGAGACAAGGCGTTGACGAAGCCGTCACGCAGGCAGTACATAAAGTACGACCAGTGACGGCTGAGGAAAACAACGCCGTCGCAGGCGCACAGGCTGACTCAGATATTTGGTGGTTTGGTGGGGGGATGGATCTGACGCCCTACTACGGTTTTGAAGATGATGCCGTGCACTTTCACCGTACCTGCCGCGATGCATTGCAACCATACGGTGAAACGTTGTTCCCGCAGTTCAAGAAGCACTGCGACGAGTATTTCCACCTCAAACACCGCAAGGAGCCGCGCGGTGTCGGCGGCATCTTCTTCGACGATTTCCACCAACTGGGTTTCGAACGCAGCTTCGATATGCTGAAGGCGGTCGGCGACGCATTCACGCAGGCGTATCTGCCCATCGTGCAGCGCCGCAAAGACACTCCATATGGTGAACGAGAGCGCGACTTCCAGGCGTACCGTCGCGGGCGCTATGTCGAATTCAACTTGGTCTACGACCGCGGCACGCTGTTCGGCCTGCAGTCCAATGGGCGTACCGAATCCATCCTGCTGTCGATGCCGCCCGTCGTGAAATGGCGTTATGACTGGAAACCGGCAGACGGCAGCGCAGAAGCAAATCTTTATAGCGATTTCCTGATCGATAAGGACTGGGTGAAATAATGACGACATCAAGCGCCACCAGCGAAAAATCCCACAGCCAGGCACAGGCGTTACTGGATTTCATCGATGCCAGCCCCAGCCCGTGGCATGCAGTTGCTACTGCTGAAACGCAATTGCTTGCACAAGGATTTACAGAATTACACGAGGATGCATCGTGGAAACTTGAATCGGGAAAAGGCTATTACGTCAGCCGCGGCGGTTCGTCCATCATTGCTTTGCGATTAGGTACGCAGCCCCTGGTAGAAAGCGGCCTGCGCATAGTAGGCGCACACACCGACTCCCCCGGCCTGCGGCTGAAACCCAAAGCCGCGTATGCCAGCGAAGGTGTATTGCGCCTCGGCGTTGAAGTCTATGGCGGCCCGATACTGGCGACGTTCGCCGACCGTGACTTGAGCCTGGCAGGGCGCGTGAATGTGCGCAAAGACCATGGATTCGAGACGCGGTTGCTTAAGTTCGACGATTCTTTGCTGCGCCTGCCCAACCTCGCCATCCACATGAACCGGGAGGTAAACGATAAGGGCCTGAAATTCAATAAGCAGACCGAGTTGCCCTTGATATCAGGCATAGAGGTGCTTGGCATGGAGAATGTTGCACTGGACAAGCCT
>JAZKEL010000400.1:1534-6645 GCA_040387075.1 Pseudomonadota bacterium | reverse complement strand
CGTGAAGTTCCACAACGGCGCGCCGCTCACCAGCGCCGACCTGGAATCCAGCCTGGAGGTGGACGGCGCGCTCGAGACGCAGGACATGGGCTGGGACACTGCAGCGGCCATCGAGCGCCAGGTGTGGGGGCAAGGGTTCCCGCAGCCGACATTTTTTGACGAGTTTTCGGTGAGGGAGCAGCGCATCGTCGGCGAACGCCATTTAAAGCTGACGCTGGAAAAGAACGGCCGCCCGGTCAGCGCCATCTATTTCCAGCAGCAGGAGCTATTGCCTAAGCGCATCTGGGCCGCATACCAGCTGGAGACCAACCGGTATAAAGACGTGGAAAGCATACAGTTGAACATAAAGCACTGGCAGGCCGAGCCTTAATTACCCTTAAATACATAGTGAAGCGATCAGGTTTTCCCAATGCAACTGCTGCCTACTCCATTGCGATTAGGTTCGCCAGACTATTCATTGCCTTCACCCACTCAGCAGAGTAAAATCCGCCGAAATTATTCAGGTCACACTATGCGTCGCAAGCTGGTAGTAGCAAATTGGAAGATGCATGGCACCCTAGCGCAGAACAAGCAATTGTTCGATGCCTTCAAGCATAAATTAGCGGATATCCGCAATGTCGATGTTGCCGTATGTGTGTCGTACCCGTATCTATTCCAGGCGCAAACCGAACTGGCCGGCAGTAATATCGGCTGGGGGGCGCAAAACATCTCCAAGCATGAAAAAGGCCCGCATACAGGCGAAGTCAGCGCTGCCATGCTGGGCGATTTCGGTGCCGGCTACGTGATCATCGGCCACTCCGAACGCAGCCTGGCGTATTGCGAAAGCGAGGCCAATGTCGCCACCAAGTTCGTGATCGCCAAGCAGTCGGGCATCACACCGGTGCTGTGCGTAGGCGAGACATTATTGGAACGAGAGGCCGGCGTCATGGAGCGGGTGATCGGCGCGCGCATCGACGCGGTGCTGGCAGAAGGCGGGGTGCATGCATTTGCCGATGCAGTCGTTTCCTACGAGCCTGTATGGGCCATAGGCACGGGCCTGAGCGCCACGCCAGAGCAGGCGCAGTCCATGCATGAGTTCATCCGCAATAAGATTGCGGAGCTGGATAAAGACGCTGCAAATAGCCTAAGAATCCTATATGGGGGTAGCGTAAAACCCACAAATGCGGCACAATTGCTCGCTATGCCGGATATTGACGGCGGGTTGATTGGCAGGTGTTCCCTGAATGCCGAGGATTTTGAGAAAATTTGTCGTGCTGCCGCTAATTAGCTGGGTTTGTAAGGGGTTTTAATTAAAATTTTTTAATTAAAGCTTTTTAATTAAATTCACCCGGTTAAATCCGCGACAGCATGGTTTTAGAACATAAAGTAAGCAATCTGAATTCCGGTTGAGCCGGAATGGAAACCAAAAAATGGAAACAATCGTTACAGTAATTCATGTGCTGGCAGCAGCCGGTGTCATCGGTTTAGTGCTCTTGCAGCACGGCAAGGGTGCCGACATGGGCGCGGCATTCGGCAGCGGCGCGTCAGGCAGCCTGTTCGGGGTGAGCGGTTCGTCTAATTTCATGAGCCGTGCTACTGCCGTGTTCGTGGCCATCTTCTTCACTACCAGCATGTCCCTGGCTTATCTCTCAAGCCATCGCGCCGAACGTTCCAGCGTAATCAAGGCGCCGACCATGCAGATTAAAGACAGCAAGAGTGCTGAAAAGCCAGTAGTGCCGCCAACGGGCAAGGATGTGCCGCAATAAGTTTTTGTTAGCAGGGTTTTGCTGCCCTGAATGAATGCCGTCGTGGTGGAATTGGTAGACACGCTATCTTGAGGGGGTAGTGGCGAAAGCCGTGAGAGTTCGAGTCTCTCCGTCGGCACCATAAAATCAGCAAAAAAGAAATCAGCAAAAACAAGAAGTCAGCAAATAAGAAATTAGCACTAAAAATCAGCGCTAAATTTAGTAATACAGCATAGTAATAATAAAAGCATTGAATGCAGTACAGGCAGTAATCTAGTGTGTCATTCAGCCATGTAATAATTCAGCAACTACGCTGGGTAAAATTGGAGTGCGGTCTTTGCTGGAAAATTATTTTCCTATTTTACTGTTCATTATCGTTGGCCTGGCCGTCGGTGTTGCACCTATTGTTCTCGGTAAAGTAGTGTCCCCGCATCGTCCCGATGCAGAAAAAAATTCCCCCTATGAATGCGGTTTCGAAGCATTCGAAGATGCCCGCATGAAGTTCGATGTGCGCTATTACCTGGTCGCTATCCTGTTCATCCTGTTCGATCTCGAGATCGCATTTCTTTTTCCCTGGGCTGTCGTCCTCAAGGAGATCGGCCTGTTCGGCTTTCTCGCCATGATGGTATTCCTGGGCATCCTCGTCGTCGGCTTTGTCTATGAATGGATGAAAGGGGCGCTGGAATGGGAGTAAACATCGGTAGCAGTGAGCAGGTTCACACGCAACGCGTGGGATGCGAACGTCCGCGGACGATGTTTGGACGCCGACTAGCCGAGCTTTCAATATCCGAAGATCATTATGAGGCGTCGCATCAAAGCATTCCCCAAGACACTGCAAACGCATATTTGATTGCAAGAACTGAAGCTTCAGCAAATTCCCGTCCGCGCCAAATTGCCAAGAGGTATCCAACATGAGCATTGAAGGCATCATGGAAAAAGGCTTCGTCACCACGAGCCTGGACACCGTCATCAACTACACACGTACCGGATCCTTATGGCCGATGACGTTCGGCCTGGCCTGCTGTGCCGTCGAGATGATGCATGCAGGCGCCTCGCGTTACGATCTGGACCGCTTCGGCATCGTGTTCCGGCCCAGCCCGCGCCAGTCCGACGTGATGATCGTCGCCGGTACGTTGGTAAACAAAATGGCACCTGCACTACGCAAGGTATACGACCAGATGGCGGAGCCGCGCTGGGTGATCTCCATGGGTTCCTGCGCCAATGGTGGTGGTTACTATCATTATTCTTACGCAGTGGTACGCGGTTGTGACCGCATCGTGCCGGTCGACGTCTACGTGCCGGGTTGTCCCCCAACTGCAGAGGCGCTGCTCTACGGCATCATCCAGTTGCAGACTAAAATCAAACGTACCAACACGATCGCACGGTAGACGGGCAGACCACACACTATGTCCACACGATTAAACAAGCTTGCCGATAGCCTCAAGTCCGCCCTGGGTGAGCAGGTCACCAGGCTCACGCTGGATGTGGGCGAGCTGACGATCGAATGCAAGGCGGCCGACCTGCTGGCGGTATGCCGGCAGTTACGCGACGATCCGCTGTTCAAGTTCGAGCAGTTGATCGACCTGTGCGGCGTGGATTATGCCGAGTATGGCGAAGGTACATGGGAAGGCCTGCGCTTTGCCACCGTGTATCATTTCCTGTCGATCAGCCTGAATCATCGCCTGCGCTTGCGCGTCTTTTCCGCGGATGACGACTTTCCCGTGCTGCCTACGCTGGTTGATGTATGGTCGGTCGCCAACTGGTTCGAGCGCGAATCCTTCGACCTTTACGGCATCATGTATGAAGGCCATCCCGACCTGCGCCGCCTGCTGACGGATTACGGCTTCGTCGGCCATCCGTTCCGCAAGGATTTCCCGATGATCGGCAATGTTGAAATGCGCTACGATCCTGAACAGCAACGCGTCATCTACCAGCCTGTGACGATTGAGCAGCGTAACAATGTGCCTCGCGTAATTCGCGACGAAGGCTTCCACAATGGCTGATTTCGCATTGCATTCACGTGAATACGTCGTTGTCGGCGCTCGCCGTACCATTTGTACTGTCTTCGCGTCTCCGCCTTGTCTTCACGTGAATGCAATGCGAAATAAGGAAGTAAGCCGTGGCTGAAATTAGAAACTACACCATGAATTTCGGTCCGCAGCATCCTGCCGCGCACGGTGTGCTGCGCCTGGTGCTGGAGCTGGATGGCGAAGTGATCCAGCGTGCCGACCCGCATATCGGGCTGCTGCACCGTGCTACCGAGAAGCTGGCGGAAAACCGCACCTACCTGCAATCCGTGCCGTATATGGACAGGCTGGACTATGTGTCCATGATGGCCAATGAGCATGCCTATGTCATGGCCATCGAGAAGCTCATGGGCATCGACGTGCCCATCCGGGCGCAGTACATCCGTGTGATGTTCGACGAGATCACGCGCATCCTCAACCATCTGCTTTGGCTGGGTGCCCATGCGCTGGATGTGGGTGCGATGACCGTATTCCTGTATGCATTCCGTGAGCGCGAAGATTTATTTGATTGCTACGAGGCGGTATCCGGTGCCCGCATGCACGCTGCCTATTACCGTCCGGGCGGTGTTTACCGTGACCTGCCGGGCAGCATGCCGCAACACCAGAACAGCTCGTTCCGCGGCAAGGACCAGATCAAGAAGCTCAATGAAAACCGCCAGGGTTCCCTGCTGGATTTCATCGAGGACTTCACCAACCGTTTTCCCGGCTACGTTGATGAATATGAGACGCTGCTTACCGATAACCGTATCTGGAAACAGCGTACCGTGGGTATCGGCGTGGTCTCGCCTGAGCGTGCCTTATCGCTGGGCATGACAGGCCCGATGCTGCGCGGCTCCGGCTTTGCCTGGGACTTGCGCAAAAAACAGCCCTACGAAGTGTACGACAAGCTGGATTTCGATATCCCGGTCGGCGTGAACGGCGATTGCTATGACCGCTACCTGGTGCGCATGGAAGAATTCCGCCAGTCCAACCATATCGTCAAGCAGTGCATCGACTGGTTGCGAAAGAATCCCGGCCCGGTCATCACGAATAACAATAAGGTAGCGCCGCCGCCGCGTACCGGCATGAAGCACGACATGGAAGCGCTGATCCACCACTTCAAGCTGTTCACCGAAGGGTTCCATGTGCCGGCCGGCGAAGCTTACGCTGCGGTTGAGCATCCTAAGGGCGAGTTCGGTATCTACCTGGTTTCCGATGGCGCCAACAAGCCGTACCGGCTCAAGATACGTGCGCCCGGATTCCCGCATCTGGCGGCGCTGGATGAGATGACGCGCGGCCACATGATTGCAGATTTGGTCGCAATCATAGGCACGCAGGATATTGTATTTGGGGAGATAGACCGATGAGTGTCGTCCCAGAA
>JAZKEL010000400.1:0-1524 GCA_040387075.1 Pseudomonadota bacterium | reverse complement strand
TGGAGAAGCCTGTGCTGAGCCAGGAATCCATCGCAAAAATCGACTATGAATTGACCAAGTATCCTGCCGAAAACCGCCAGGCGGCTGTCATGTCGGCCTTGCGCATCGCGCAGGTGGAGAAGGGGTGGCTTTCCAAGGATACCATCGCCTTTGTGGCGGACTATCTTGGCATCCCCGCCATCGCAGCGCTTGAAGTGGCCAGCTTTTACAACATGTACGAGCTGCAGCCGATGGGAAAGTACAAGATCACGGTGTGCACCAATATCTCCTGCATGCTGCGCGATTCCGACACCATCGTTGAACACCTGAATACGCGCCTGGGTATCGGCTTTAACGAAACCACGCCTGACGGGAAATTTACGCTGAAAGAAGGCGAGTGCATGGGTGCCTGCAGCGGCGCGCCGTTGTTCCACATCAACAACCACAAGATGTGCGAATTCCTCACCACCGAAAAAGTCGACCAGATCCTGGAAGGGTTGGAATAATGGCGACGATGGACCTTTCAAGCGGAATTATCACGCCGCATCCCAAGGAAACACTGGTTACCTTGCGCACCCTGGGACAGGAAAACCAGCACACGCTGGATACTTACCATAAGCTCGGCGGCTATGCGCAGTTCAAGCGCATCGTCACCGACCAGGTAAAAGCGACTGACGTCATCAGCCAGGTCAAGCTGTCCGGGCTGCGGGGCCGTGGTGGTGCGGGGTTCCCGACCGGCCTCAAATGGAGTTTCATGCCGCGTTATTACGACGGCACCAAATACCTGGTCTGTAACACCGATGAAGGCGAACCCGGTACCTTCAAGGACAGGGATATCATTCGTTACAACCCGCACCAGTTGATTGAAGGCATGGCGATTGCCGCCTATACGCTGGGCGCCAGGGTCGGCTATAACTACATCCACGGGGAAATCTGGGAAGATTACGAAATCTTCGAAGCCGCCCTCGACGAGGCACGCGCTGCAGGCTACCTGGGCGAAAACTTGTTCGGTACCGAGTTCAGTTTCGACCTGTACGCCGTGCATGGCTACGGTGCCTATATCTGCGGTGAAGAGACCGCACTGATTGAATCTATCGAAGGCAAGAAAGGGCAGCCGCGTTTCAAGCCGCCGTTCCCTGCCAGCTACGGCGTGTTCGGCAAGCCGACCAATGTGAACAATACTGAATCCTATGCCTCCATCCCCTGGATATTGCAGCACGGCGGGCAGGCATTCCAGGACCTGGGCGTGCCGAATTCGGGCGGCAGCAAGCTGTTCTCGATCTCCGGGCACGTGGTCAATCCCGGCAATTACGAAGTGAATATGGGCATCCCGTTCTCCGAGCTGCTGGAAATGGCAGGCGGCATTTGGAAAGGCCGTAAGCTCAAGGCTGTCATTCCCGGCGGGCCGTCCACGGCGGTGATGCCGGCTTCGGCCATCCTGGGCGCCACCATGGATTACGACGGCTTGTCCAAAGCAGGCTCCAGCCTGGGTGCGGGCTCCATGATCGTGATGGACGAAACCACCTGCATGGTGAAAACGCTGAA
>JAZKEL010000399.1:0-2586 GCA_040387075.1 Pseudomonadota bacterium | reverse complement strand
TTTCAGACAAGAGCCCTTCATCTACAGGTGCTACAGCTTCTGACGATTCAGCCAATACACAGGCAATGAGCGAGTCCGGTCTGTCTTCCAGCGAATTGAATGACCCGAACAACATCCTGTCCAAGCGCAGCGTGTATTTCGACTTCAACAAAGATGAAGTGAAAGCGGAATACCGTCCATTGGTCGATGCACATGCTAAATACCTGATCGCACATCCTGGTGCTAAGGTGATCCTGCAAGGCAATACCGATGAAGCCGGCAGCCGTGAATACAATCTGTCACTGGGTCAACGCCGTGCTGTAGCCGTCAAGAAGGTGATCAACCTGGCTGGCGTGCAAGACAAGCAGATCGAGACAGTCAGTTTCGGTGAAGAAAAGGTCACTGGCGATGCAGCCAAGGATCGCCGCACTGACATCGTTTACGACAAAGAGCAGTAATCAATGCGTAAGCTGATTCTGGTTGGGCTTTATTCGCTGACGTATCTGCTGGCTGCGGGGCAACCCGCGCATGCTGCCTTGTTTGACGACAAGGAAGCGCGCCAGCAGATACTGGAACTGCAGCAAAAATCGCAAAGCCAGAATCAGGCTACGCAAGCAACACTCGACGAACTGAGGAAGGGTCAGCAATCCATCGAACAGCGTGTTTCAGCGCTGGAGGCCGTCATCAAAGGCCAGGGATTTGCCGATATGCTGAACCAGATCGACCGGCTGAACCAGGAGCTGAGCAATGTAAAAGGCCAGCTGGAAATCGCCACACACAATATCGACACCGCACAACAACGCCAGAAAGATTTATATACCGATGCAGACAGCCGCTTACGCAGGCTGGAGGGCGGAACACCTAATGCTGTGTCTACCGTAGATTCCCCTGCAAGCACGACACAAACTATACCGACTGCAACTTCCGATAATTCAGCGGAACTCAAGGATTACGACGCAGCGCAGGCCTTAAGCCGCGCCGGCAAACATAAAGAAGCCTTCCAGGCGTTCGATAAATTCCTGCAGGGCTACCCAGGCAGCAGCAAGGCCGCCGAAGCCCAATACGCGCTGGGTTACTCGCAGTTCGCATTAAAGAATTACAAGGCGGCGATCGCTACGCAGCAGAAGCTGATCCGCCAGTTCCCGGACAGCCCTAAAGCACCGGATGCTGCGTTTGCCATCGCCAATTCACAGATACAGCTGGCGGACGTCGATGCTGCCAAGGCCACGCTGAAAGACTTGCTCGCCAAATACCCCAACAGCGAAGTGGCACCGAATGCCAAACGCCGGCTGGCCGTATTGGATTCAATCAAGAAATAAGCCCGGGCCAGCCGCAATATCCTTTGTAATTCGGTAATTACCCATCCGCGTATATAATTACGCTTCTTTGCCTTCTCACTCCGCGCCATGACCTTACGTCTCCATGAGATTTTCTATTCCCTGCAGGGGGAGTCATCGCGCGTCGGCCTGCCTACCGTATTCGTACGCCTTACCGGTTGCCCAATGCGCTGCGTGTACTGCGACACCGCGTATGCTTTCAACGGCGGCCAGACTACGCCCATCAGCGATATCATGGAGCGCGTCTCCAGTTATGGCGCACGTTACGTCACGGTCACCGGCGGCGAACCGCTGGCGCAGAAGAATTGCTTGGTATTGCTTAAGCAGCTTTGCGATGCAGGCTATGAAGTCTCGCTGGAAACAGGCGGTGCCATGGATACCAGTGAAGTCGATGCACGAGTTGCGGTGATCCTGGATGTGAAGACGCCCGGCTCCGGCGAAATGGAAAAAAACCTATGGGGCAATCTTGATCACCTGAAACCTGCCGATGAAGTGAAGTTCGTGCTGTGCAACCGTGCCGATTACGACTGGGCCAAGAATATCCTGTCCGAACATGCCATCAACCGGAAATGCAGCGTACTGTTTTCGCCGGTGTACCAGGACGTGAACCCTACTGACCTGGCGGAATGGATACTGGAAGATAAGCTGCCGGTGAGGATGCAGATGCAGATGCATAAAATACTCTGGGGCGAGGTAGCCGGCAAATGATTGTGGCTGGGCTAATAATAAGTAGGCATAAAAATTTACTATGTCAGCTTCTTCTTCACAATAGCATTCGGCAATTTATTGCCAACGATATTGGGGAAGACCCTAGCGGTCTTGCCGTGCCTAATGCACTGTCGTCGACTCGCTTTCGCGTCAATTTCGATTTGCAGCCACAATCCAGAGAGGCTAATGCATGAAGAAAGCAGTAGTACTTCTTTCAGGCGGCCTCGATTCAGCCACTGTCCTGGCCATCGCGCGTAGCCAGGGCTACGAATGCTATTGCTTGAGTCTTGATTACCACCAGCGGCATGTAGCCGAGCTTGTGGCGGCCCAGCATGTGGCAAGTGCACTGGGCGCTGCCGCGCATCGTACTGCTAAGCTGGACCTGTCCATGTTCGGTGGTTCTGCGCTGACGGATTCCAGCATCAATGTGCCGGAAAGCCCGACCGAAGGCATCCCGGTAACGTATGTTCCGGCACGCAACACCATCATGTTGTCACTGGCGCTGGCATGGGCCGAGGTGCTGGAGGCACAGGATATTTTTATCGGTGTCAATGCGCTGGAT
>JAZKEL010000398.1:0-3307 GCA_040387075.1 Pseudomonadota bacterium | reverse complement strand
GTCAAAGCGGGCAGTTAAATAGCAGTTTTATCAAAATTCAGGGTTAGCCGGATATCCTGGCCAGCGCATCGCGGTCCAGGATATCCACCTGGCCGCGACCCAGTGCCACCCAGCCTTTTTGTTCGAACCGTTTCAACTGGCGGCTCACTACCTCGCGCGCGGTGCCGAGTTCTGCGGCAATTTGCTGATGCGTCCTGGCCAGCGCGGGTGATGTCGAATCCAGCAGCAGCTTGGCAAGGCGCGCGTCCACATTGTGGAAGGCCACTTCATCCAGCAGCACGATAAGGTCGCTGATCAGCGCGCCGTAGTTTTCCATGACGAAACGGCGGAACACGTCGGACGTGATCATCAGTTCGTGGAATGCAGCCGCCGGGATGATCACGTCGCGGATGGGCTGCTCGACGATGGTGGAGGCGGGATAATCGCTATGGCCAAGCAGGCAGGTGGTGGTGAGCACGCAGGTTTCACCGGCCCCTACGCGATATAACAATATCTCGCGGCCGCCGGATGAAATTTTGTATACCCGCGACTGCCCTGCGAGCCTTAATACATAAGCCTTGCAGGGCATGCCTTCAGAATAGCCGATCGTACCGATGGGCGCTTCGACGATACGGGCGTTTTTCACCAGCGTTTCACGTGCAGGCGGTTCCAGCGCCATCAATGCAGGGAAAAGTTCCAGCCAGTCCAGGTTATCCGTCGCCACGCTCATGCCCTACCCCCTTAATTACCGCATTGCATTAAAGATAATGTTTCAGCAATTCCATACCGAATGCCACGCCAAACCCAGTGACATCGCTGCCCACCGCCCCCAGGCCGCCCTTGCGGTTGGCGGATGACAGGTCCACATGCACCCACGGCACATCTCCCTCGATGAATTTGCTCAGGAATCGCGTCGCCAGCACATGGTCGGCACCGCCTTCCAGCGTGCATTGCTTGATATCGGCGATGCTGCTGTCCAGTTCTTCATCGTAATCGTCGTCGAAGGGAAAGCTGCAGACGCGCTCGCCGCTGGCCACACCCGCAGCGACTGCTGAGGCAAGCAATTGCGGCCGGTTGCCCAGCACGCCGCTGTAACGGTCGCCCAGGGCCGCCATCATGGTGCCTGTCAGTGTGGCGAAATCCAGCATGAAGGCAGGTTTGGCGCGGGATGCCATGGTCAGCGTATCTGCCAGCACCATGCGCCCTTCGGCATCGGTATGCACGATCTCTATCGTGGTGCCGTTCAACGCGGTCACCACATCATTCTGTTTATACGCCAGAGGGCCGATATGGTTCTGGGCGATGGCCAGCCAACAGTCGATTTTGAGGGGAAGATTAGATCGGCTCGCCGCCAGCAGGATGCCCAGCGCCACCGCTGACCCATTCATGTCCTCATGCATGCCGCTCATGTACTTGGCCGGCTTGAGGTTATGCCCGCCGGTATCGAAACAGATGCCCTTGCCGATGATGGCGACAGTATTAACAGCGTGTTTGGGGGAGTAGCTCAGGTGGACAATCGCGGCATCAAGCGGCTCGGAGCCCTGGCCGACGGCAACGAATGCGCCGGCACCCATCTTCTTCAGCTTTTTCATGTCGAACTCTTCATGCTTCCAGCTTTCCTGCTTCGCCAGTTTCGCTATCTCTTCGCGATACAGGGCAGGCGTCAGGTCATTCGGCGGCAGCATGGTGAGCTGCCGCGTCAATGCATTGCCTGCCGCTACCGCACGAATACCGGCAAAAGCATCGTCCTCTTTCCAGCCGTAAACCGTGATGGCCTTGAGCGGACGCGATTTGTTCTTCGCCCTGGATTCAGCTCCTTTACGGTCCGGCAATTCTGCCGCATTGACCGACGCCACATAAAAGGCATCGTGCGCACTTTGCTGGCGCATTTTGTCGCTGCCATACACGGCAATCGCCAGGGATTGCGGCTTTTCATCCAGCAGCAACTTGATGGCGCGACGCAATAGGGTATGGCGCTGGTAGGTATTCAATTTGGCATCCAGCACCAGCCAACTGACCAGGCCGCCATTGGGCAGGTCGGACGTCAACGGCGTTTTGGCCAGGTCACTGTATTTGCTGCGGCTGCGCTTGAGCCTGCTTTCCAGCGCGCCCCAATACGGGATGCTGGCAGGTTTATTGCTAAGTTTACTGCCGGGATTACCGGGAAGCACCATCAATAGATGGCTTGCCGCAGCGAGGGTTTTTTCATCTGCAGGCGCTGCGAATTGCTTTAATTGTATCGACATCTGTACTCTCACTTAATTAATTTCAGGCTTGAAAACCATGCACCAGCTTACCTCAAGATTTACGCCAGAACTTGACCTGAACAGCCAAAAAAGCCAATATACAGCCTTCGCCAAAAAGCGCCTGCCTTGAGATTTCACTTAACGATATCCAGGGAAAAGGCCACGGCAACCAGATCGTTTTTGCAGGCAATTATAACCAGTCAGCCATACCAGTAATTTGCTGCATGTGATTTAGCGTTTGGAAGCGGTATCGCTTGCACGTTAAATTATATCTACATAAAGATATACCTACAGAGAACCCCTACGTTTTCCCGGAGACACCCACAATGGCATTAACCCCCGATACAGACCCGCAAGAAACCCAAGAATGGCTTGAGGCCATTGCTGCGGTTCTAGAGAACGAGGGAACCGAGCGCGCGCATTTCCTGCTGGAAACGCTGATCGACAAGGCCCGCCGTTCGGGCGCTTACCTGCCCTACAACGCCACGACTGCGTACGTGAATACCATCCCGACGCACCTGCAGCAGCGCCATCCTGGCGACACCACCATGGAGCGCAAGATACGTGCGCTGATTCGGTGGAACGCCATCATGACCGTGCTGCGCGCCAACGAGAAATCCCCCGGCGTCGGCGGCCATATCGCCAGCTTCCAGTCTGCCGCAACGCTGTATGACACCGGGTTCAACCATTTCTTCCGCGCTGCCAATGAGAATTTCGGTGGCGACTGCATCTATTTCCAGGGCCATTCATCTCCCGGTGTGTACGCACGTGCTTTCCTGGAAGGCCGCATCGACGAAGAGCAGCTCTCCAATTTCCGTATGGAGACCGGCGGCAATGGCCTGTCCTCTTACCCGCACCCATGGCTGATGCCGGATTTCTGGCAGTTTCCCACCGTGTCCATGGGCTTGGGTCCGCTGCAGGGCATCTACCAGGCACGCTTCCTCAAGTACATGCACGACCGCGGCATTGCCGATACTTCGGATCGCAAGGTCTGGGTATTCTGCGGTGACGGCGAGATGGATGAACCGGAATCCTTGGGTGCGATCTCGCTGGCATCGCGCGAGAACCTGGATAACCTGATT
>JAZKEL010000397.1:1784-5718 GCA_040387075.1 Pseudomonadota bacterium | reverse complement strand
ATCAGGCTCCAGAACAGGTTGCCGATGATCTGCCGGCAACGCATATTATTCATGCAGCTGGTTTTATAGATGGTAGAGAACGAGCATATGCCCAGTGAAACGAAATAAATAATAAGTAAGTTGTATGTCATTCCGCAATTCTATCCCAAACCGGTTTGATGCAGTATCCGCCATACCGAACCTCGTGAGCCCTGGTTGGCGGCCGTATCCAGCAAGTAAGCTCTCTCCTACAAGCGGCTCAGACGTATGCTTATTGATGGGCATATGGGTCTTTATTATCTTGTTAATAAACCCATATCAACGCTCCATCTGGTCTGGTACATGACTCTTCTGGAAACAAAATAGGGATACTTAACATGCATAAAAAAATCAGTATAAGTTTATTGATGGTTTCACTGGTTGCCGGCCTGGCAGCCTGTGATAAAGGAGGCGATGGCGCTGCATCCACCAAGGCGGCCGGTGGTGGCGGAGAAATGATCAAGTTCGTTACCACGCAGGATAGCTCGCCCATGGCGATCAAGGCCGAGATGTTCGATACTCCTGCCGCCAAGGAATTCATGACGACCGGTAAAAATTCTTACGTAGGCAACGCGGATGCTGTTGCCAAGGGCAAAAAAGTCTACCAACTGTATTCATGCGCCCAATGCCATGGTCCTGATGGCGGCGGCCAGGTAGGCCCTTCCCTGCATGGCCCGGATTTCCGTTACCCTAAAGATGCCACCAATAAAGGGATGTTCGAAACCGTCTGGCACGGTACCAATGGCGGCATGGGAGCCAAAGGCAAAGGCCTGATGGATCCGACAGATCCCGCCAATGGCATTACGCCGGATGAATTGCTGCAGGTGATTGCATGGATACGCAGTCATGGCACAGTGACCGGCAACGAGTAATAAGTAGCTGGTAATAAAAAGGGCAGCTTAGCTGCCCTTTTTATTTGTGCTTTAAATCACGATTATTTAGATTTTAGTTCTGCCTTAATGCACAGACAGGCTTTGCAGCACGCCGATCTCTTTTGCCAAGTGCAAGATCTCTTCTTGGGGAATGTCTTTGAGGATTTCTTCAGAAGCAACATCCATCATGCATATGTTGTTATTTGCCCCGATTACAAACTTTACGTCTTCTGACACCAGCAGTTCGTTCATGATATCGACAGTGCCGGACATGGCGATGTGCAGGTTGTTATCCAGGCTCTGGTTCAGGAACCTGTCGTATTCACCCACGGTAAATGTGTACTCGAACTTTTTCATGTGTTGCTCCTTATGCTCCAAATTGTATGGCTCCAGCATAAAGCAATGAATATTCAATCATGTAGGCATACACTGAAATTACCGTAGGAACCTGCTTGCATAAGGATGTGCACTCCGGCTGGATATCGATGTGCGAAATTACGCGTAATCGCCATCACGCCCAATTCCAATTGCCTCTTGAAAAAAAGCCCTTTCGCCCCTATTATTAGCACTCTGTGGGTTTGAGTGCTAACTGTGCCCGCCCATCGGTAATTTCACTCGATAGAATTCGTAGTAAATAAAACAATTCTTGAATTAAATTTGGAGAGCAACTCATGAAGATTCGTCCTTTACATGACCGCGTCATCGTTAAGCGTTTAGAAGAAGTACGTACTACCGCCTCTGGCATCGTCATCCCGGATACTGCTGCAGAAAAACCGGACCAGGGCGAAGTCGTCGCTGTTGGTCCAGGCAAGAAAGATGACAGCGGCAAGCTGATTCCTTTGGACGTCAAAGTCGGCGAAAAAGTATTGTTCGGTAAATATGCTGGCCAGACTGTAAAAGTCGACGGCGACGAATTACTGGTAATGCGCGAAGAAGACCTGATGGGCGTTGTAGAGGCTTAATCGCTTTAAACCTATCAAACTCATTCATAGAATTTAAGTACTTTAAAAAGTAATTAGGAGATTTAAAGATGGCTGCTAAAGACGTACGTTTCGGCGATGAAGTTCGCCAAAAGATGACCAATGGCGTGAACATTCTCGCCAATGCAGTAAAAGTTACCCTGGGCCCTAAAGGCCGCAATGTAGTGCTGGAGCGTTCATACGGCGCCCCTACCATTACCAAGGACGGTGTTTCTGTTGCCAAGGAAATCGAGCTGAAAGACAAGTTCGAGAACATGGGCGCGCAAATGGTGAAGGAAGTGGCTTCCAAAACTTCCGATATCGCTGGTGACGGTACTACTACTGCTACCGTGCTGGCTCAAGCCATCATCCGCGAAGGCATGAAGTCTGTTGCTGCCGGCATGAACCCGATGGACCTGAAGCGCGGTATCGATAAGGCAGTGGCTGCAGCCGTTGCTGAACTGAAAGCCATGAGCAAGCCATGTACCACCAGCAAGGAAATCGCACAGGTAGGCTCTATCTCTGCAAACTCCGACGCATCTATCGGCCAGATCATTGCTGATGCAATGGATAAAGTTGGTAAAGAAGGCGTGATTACCGTGGAAGACGGTTCTGGCCTGGAAAGCGAATTGGACGTGGTTGAAGGCATGCAGTTTGACCGCGGTTACCTGTCGCCTTATTTCATCAACAATCCTGATCGCCAGATCGCCTTGCTTGATAATCCATTCGTACTTCTCTACGACAAGAAAATCTCCAACATCCGTGACCTGCTGCCAGCACTTGAACAAGTCGCTAAAGCCGGTCGTCCACTGCTGATCATCGCAGAAGATATCGACGGCGAAGCACTGGCTACCCTGGTGGTCAACAACATCCGCGGCATCCTGAAGACATGTGCAGTTAAGGCGCCTGGCTTCGGCGACCGTCGTAAAGCAATGCTGGAAGATATCGCCATCCTGACCGGCGGTACCGTGATTGCTGAAGAACTGGGCCTGAAACTTGAGAACATCAAGCTGGAAGACCTGGGCCAGGCCAAGCGTATCGAAGTGGGCAAGGAAAACACCATCATCATCGACGGTGCCGGTGTTGAAGATAACATCAAGACACGTATCGACCAGATCAAGAAGCAAGCTGAAGATTCCACCAGCGACTACGACAAGGAAAAGCTGCAAGAGCGCGTAGCTAAACTGGCCGGTGGCGTTGCCGTGATCAAGGTAGGTGCTACTACTGAAATCGAAATGAAGGAAAAGAAAGCCCGCGTGGAAGATGCTTTGCATGCTACGCGTGCTGCAGTTGAAGAAGGTATCGTGGCTGGCGGCGGAGTTGCGCTGATCCGTGCCATGGCAGCTATTTCCAAGATCAAGGGTGACAACCTGGACCAAGACGCTGGCGTGAAGATCGTACTGCGCGCAGTTGAAGAGCCATTGCGCCAGATCGTTGCTAACGCAGGTGCTGAGCCTTCAGTGGTCGTCAATAACGTGGCTGCCGGTACAGGTAACTACGGTTATAACGCCGCCAATGAAACCTACGGCGACATGGTGGAAATGGGCGTACTGGATCCAACCAAGGTAACGCGCTCTGCACTGCAGAATGCCGCATCCGTGGCTGGCCTGATGCTGACTACCGATTGCATGATCGCTGAACTGCCTAAGGATGACGCACCTGCTATGGGTGGCGGTGATATGGGCGGTATGGGTGGCATGGGCGGCATGATGTAAATCTGCGCTTCATTCAGCGGTGATACGTCGTTGAATGTGAAGCTTGCTCCTTGCCGTACTATTTGTACTGTCAGCGTCGCAAGCTTCACATTCGCCTAGCCTCACTCTCGAAATGAAGCCAGATTAGTATTAACGAACAAAATAAAAAAGCCCCGATTCGTCGGGGCTTTTTTATTGCCTGCAATCTTGTGTTTCCGGCCTGCTGTCTCCAATACGATACAAACCGCAAAAATCTATTTACAATTTGTTTACATTTAGGAAAGTTTGTTTATACTGCTTCCTGTAACCCGATACATGCACTGGCTTAAACGCGTTGTCACAGAACACAGGCAAAAAAAACCCCGATTAAAGGGGAATAAAATCGGGGTCG
>JAZKEL010000397.1:0-1684 GCA_040387075.1 Pseudomonadota bacterium | reverse complement strand
GTCACAGAACACAGGCAAAAAAAACCCCGATTAAAGGGGAATAAAATCGGGGTCGAAGCAGCCTCATCAGATAAGGCTCCACGCTCAGGGAGGAGAAGCGTGGGACGATGTAAATCGTCGTGCAAATATGACACAGCCCTATTTTTTTAGTTCCCGAATTATTTCCGTAACTCCCCAATTAATTGCGGCCCACTTTTCCAGTGATTTGAATCTCGAGTCTTGAAGTTCCGGTTCTCCAAGCGTGCATGACCTGCGATAATCACGTCATGACGACGCACTCAATTCCAGACAGCTCTTTTCCTGTCCACCCAGCTCCAGATTCCCTGCTCTCCGGTTTAAACGACAAACAGCTCGAAGCAGTGACCTTGCCCCACCAGTCCGCCCTTATCCTGGCAGGCGCGGGTAGCGGCAAGACGCGCGTACTCACGACACGCATCGCCTGGTTGATCCAGACCGGCCAGGTATCGCCTACCGGCTTATTGGCGGTGACCTTCACCAATAAGGCCGCCAGGGAAATGTTGACACGGCTGACCGGCATGCTGCCGATCAATACCCGCGGCATGTGGGTAGGTACGTTCCACGGACTGTGCAACCGGCTGCTAAGGGCACATCACCGGGAAGCCCTGCTGCCGTCTACATTCCAGATCCTCGACAATGCCGACCAGTTGTCTTCCATCAAGCGCCTGATGAAACAGATGAACGTGGATGACGAGAAATATCCGCCCAAGCAGATCATGGGCTATATCAATAGCTGCAAGGAAGAAGGACTGCGCGCGCATAGCGTGGATGCCTACGACCCGCATTCGCAACGCATGCGCGAGGTATTCGAGGAGTACGACAAGCAGTGCCAGCGCGAGGGTGTGGTGGACTTCGCCGAATTGCTGTTGCGCTGTTATGAGTTGCTGAGCCGCGATGCCAGTATCCGCCAGCATTACCAGAGCCGTTTCAAGTATATCCTGGTGGATGAGTTCCAGGACACCAACAAGTTGCAGTATATGTGGCTGAAGCTATTGGCGGGCAAGGAGAATTGCATGTTTGCGGTGGGCGATGACGACCAGTCGATCTATGCCTTTCGCGGTGCCCGCGTCGGCAATATGCAGGATTTCGAAAAAGACTTCAATGTACAGAATGTAGTCAAGCTGGAACAGAATTACCGTTCGCACAGCAACATCCTGGACGCGGCCAATGCCATCATCACCCATAACCGCAACCGCCTGGGCAAGAACCTGTGGACCTCGGCAGGCGCTGGCGAGCCGGTGCGTGTGTACGAGGCTTACAACGATAATGATGAGGCCAGCTTCATCGTAGACGAAGTGAAAATGCTCCACGCCGAAGGCTGGGAGCTCAACAATATCGCCCTGCTCTACCGCTCCAATGCGCAATCGCGAATCCTCGAGCACGCATTGTTCGCTGCCAATATTCCGTACCGCGTCTATGGCGGCCTGCGCTTCTTCGACCGTGCCGAAATCAAGCATGCCATGGCCTACCTGCGCCTGATCGCCAACCCGGAAGATGACGTAGCCTTGTTGCGCGTGATCAATTTCCCCACGCGCGGCATCGGTGCGCGCAGCCTGGAGCAGTTGCAGGAATCCGCACGCCAGCAAGGCTGCAGCTTGTGGCAGGCGGCTATTAATAAAGTCGGTAACGGCAGGCCGGGTAAGGGCATGGAAGGATTTGTAGCACT
>JAZKEL010000396.1:2928-3465 GCA_040387075.1 Pseudomonadota bacterium | reverse complement strand
AAATTCCATGAAATTATCCACGCCTTGCCCGCCTCCACTTGGGTGTTTGTCGCGAGCAAGTTGCTGGCACTGATCTGCATACTCATTGCGGTAGTCATGATGAATATTGCGCTGGCCGTGTATTTTCAGATGGGCGATGCCGATATCGATCTCGGTCTGTACGTGGCGCGCCTTGCCTTCGTGCTGGTGCCATACCTTTGCTTTGCGGTGTTCGCCAGCTTTCTGCAGACAAGCGCCAACAACCGCTTTGTAGGCATAGCGCTGACGGGAATATACCTGCTGGCAACGGGCGCGCTGTTTGCTTTCGGCTTCCAACACCCGCTTTACCAGAACTTTCTGCTTGCTGATAACCTGCTGCCGTTGTCGGCCATGGACGCCGACGCCGGTTTCCAGGCGAAGGGATACTGGCTGCGCTTCTACTGGGCAGGCCTTACCGGTGTGGTATTGCTGCTGACTTACGCCTTTTTCAATCGCGGCGTTGTGCAGCCATTGAAGCATCGGCTGCAGAACCTGACTCTTTTCAGGGCAGCAGCTTTT
>JAZKEL010000396.1:0-2918 GCA_040387075.1 Pseudomonadota bacterium | reverse complement strand
TTTCGTTGTTGGTTGCCGTGGGTGCTGGCGCCTTCATTTATTACAACACCAATGTCCTGAATCGTTACTTCACCCAGAAAGAGCTGGAAGCGCAACTTGCGCAATACGAGGTCCTGTACCGGCAGTACGAAGAGTTGCCGATGCCACGGATTACCGATATCGATATGGAGCTGGCAATATTTCCCGACAGACGGAGGCTGGAGTTACAGGCAGAGATTACCGTCCTCAATAAATCAGCGCAGCCGATCAAGACAGTGCATCTGGAATTGCCCTTTGAAATTGAGTTTGAGGAACTCACGTTACCAGGGGCAACGTTAAACAGTTCGGATGCCACGCACCGTTACGCCATTTACGACCTTGTCACGCCGATGGCGCCCGGTGAGCAACGCATCCTTAGCATGACAGGCTACAAACAGTTAGAGGGCTTCAGGGCGGCGAGAGAGGACATTACGCTGGTCGACAACGGTACCTATTTCGAACTCGATACGCTGATTCCGCACATAGGACTTTCCCGGAGCAGGCTGCTGATGGATGCGGAAACGCGGCAGGAATACGGCCTTGATCCGACGTTACCGCTAGGCACGCTGGACGAAGACCCGGCAACGTCGCGTTACTTCAACAATTCACCCATGCGGGCCGATAGCGATCTGGTCAATTTCGCAGCCACCGTTTCCACCGTAGCAGGGCAAACAGCAGTTACCGCAGGTCGATTGACCGACCAGTGGGAAGAAGGCGGCCGCCGTTATTTTCGCTACCAGACAGATATTCCGGTACTGCCTGTCATCCCGTTTTTTTCCGCGCGTTATGCTGTGCTGCGTGACACCTGGCAAGATCCCGCCGTTGCCGCAGGAAACGATGCCGGCAACATCGACATCGAAATCTACTATCACCCGCAACATGCCTATCACCTGGACCTGATGATGCAAGCTCTCAAAGAGGGCCTCGCCTCGTTCAGCACCGCCTATGGTCCCTATCAGTACCAGCAACTGCGCGTGATGGAGTACCCGGGATACCGCACGAATTCACGTTCCCTACCCACCACCATTGCCCATTCGGAAGCCAACGGCTTCGTCTTGCGTGATCCTGCGGAGACGTATGAAAGCATGGCCCACGAACTTTCCCATCATTGGTGGGGGCATCAGATCATGTCTGCCATGGTTGAAGGCGCGGGCATGGGCGAAGGGTTGGCGTCGTACAGCGCGCGCATGTTGGTGGAAGCCAAATACGGCGAGGAATTCTCGCTGCATCGTAACTTTGTCTCTGCCAACCGGCGCTACCTGCGCGGACGTAATCGGGACGAGCTCGGTGAAAGGCCGGTTTACAAATCGGTGGCGCAGGATTATCTGGATTACAGCAAAGGCGAATCCGTCATGTATGCACTGCAAGACATTCTCGGGGAGGATGTCGTCAACAAGGCGCTACGCGAGTTCGTCGCTACCTATAAAAACAGCACGCGACCTTATGTGGTTACCACGGATTTCCTGGAGATCCTCAAACGTACCGCTGAACCGGAACAACTGGGCCTGATTGAAGATCTGTTCGAAAAGATCACCTTGTATGAATTTTCCGTAGACGCTGCGAAGGCAGAGGCGCTGGATGATGGTCGCTACCGCGTTACGCTGGATATCACCACAGCCAAGTTCTATGGCGATGTAAGCGGCAAGGAGACAGCGGCTGAGTTCAACTCACCAGTGAAAATCGGTGTGTTCACCAAACACCCGTTAAACAGGAGCTTTCGTATTGCTGAGGATGTCATTCATCTTGAACTGAGCTCGCCGGCGAATGGAAAGTCTACGGTGGAATTTATCGTGGACAAGCTGCCGTTGTTTGCGGGCATCAATCCTTATGACATTCTGATTGAACGAGATACCACGAATAACGTCCGTCCGGTGGAGCTGTCGCAACCCCCCAGGCTCTGACCTTGGCGAGGTATTCCCTGTAGTGCGGTAACGCTGGATCGAACAGCGGTACACCCGCAAGAAGAAAAACATCCAATCCTGCCGCCGCTGCGTATCAGGCAAAGACTGCTTCAGTCTCTGATTACCCAACCACACAGGAGTACCTATGATGAAAGCATTTCTCACATGCGCCAGCCTAACCCTACTGGCAGGCAGTATCACTTCAGCATACGCGCAAAGCAGTGACAGCTGGACCGGCCCCTATGCAGGGGTGTATGTCGGTACGATGCTGGATGCCGATAACAGTGATGCCGACAGCTTCCTGTTTGACACCAACCTCGACGGCAACTTCGGCGATACCGTGTTTACTGCGGCGGGCGCCAACGCATTCTCTCCCGGATCCTGCAGTGGCAGCGCCAATGGTCCAACGCCTGGAGCCGGTTGCGGCAGCGACGACACGGGAACCTCCGCGGGCCTGCGCGCTGGCTACGACTGGCAGATGGGCACATGGTTGATCGGTGTGCTTGGCGAATATGAACGAGGCGATATGAGCGATACGGTGACCTCCTTCAGCACCACGCCCGCTTCCTACACCATGAAGCGCGAGCTTGATGATGCCTGGGCATTCCGCGTTCGTACCGGTTTCATATTCGGTGCTGGCGACAGTAGTCTTTTGTATGCAACGGGCGGCGTTATTCAGGCTGGTGTTGAAAACTCCTTCACCACCAGCAACACGGTTAATACGTTCACTGCAAACGGTGACGACGATGTTGATGGAACGCAGTGGGGAGTGGGTTACGACTATCGCTTTAATGACACAGTAACCATTGGCGTCGAGTATCTGGCCTCACGTTTGGAAGATGATGGCTACCGGGTGCGAGCGGCCGGTCCTGCGCCTGCCACCAACCCTTTCATCCGGACGAATGCTGCCGGCACAGACTTCCGCCGTAGCGACCGTTACGTGGAACCAGAAAGTGTTCACGTTACGGCAGGCTGGCGCTTTTAGAGCGGATACAGCTC
>JAZKEL010000395.1:2913-9059 GCA_040387075.1 Pseudomonadota bacterium | reverse complement strand
TGCGGTATTTCACCCAGCCCATGCTATCCAGGATGTAATGGTCGTCAGGACTTAGCAGTAGGGCTTTCTCGATAAGGTTCTGCGCTTCTTCCAGCTTCTGGTTACGGTCAGCCAGCGAATAGCCCAGGGCATTGTAGGCCTGCGCAAAGTCCGGTTTCAGCAAGATGAGTTTGCGCAACTCGCGCTCGGAAACCTCTATCTTGCCGACGCGCTCTGCCGCCATGGCATAGTCGTAGACGATTTCAGGCGTGTTGGGCAGGGTATTCACTGCCTTATCCAGCAAGTTATAGGCTTCCTGGTAGCGCTTGGCCTGGTTGAGCAGGTTGGCCTGGGCCTGTATGACCAGCGCTTCTTGATCGTTGGTGATGTCCTGCAGTTTACCCAGCATGCTCACGGCTGCATCGGTGCCCTGCGTGCGCGCAATCAATGCTGCATTGTTGATCTTGGCTTCCAGGTAACGCTCGCCGGGCTGTACCTTGTTGTAATAGGCCTGCGCCTGGGTATCGTTCTTCTGTTTTTCGGCTACTTGGGCCAAGTATAGGTAGATCTGGTCTGAGTCACGGTAGCCCGCTTTCAGCGCATCTTGGAAGTATTTCTCGGCATCTGTCAGGTCCCCGCTCTGGAAGGACAGCAAGCCTACGACAACCAGTATCTCCGGGTTGCTGTTGCTGGTGTTTACCAGCTTGATGAATTCAGGCTTGGCTTCTGCAAAGCGTTTCTGGTTGACCAGCAGGCGTGCCATGTTCAGGCGCACTTCGCTGGCATCGGGATTTTTCTTCAGGAAGTCACGGTAGAAACTGACGGCAGCCTCGGGCGACTGGTTGTACAGGATCTGCCCGCGCAAGATCGCATTCATTTCCCAGCCTGGGCGCAGCTTGTCGGCAATCGCCAACTCGCCCAGCGCCAGGTCGTTGTTACCGGCCGACCAGGCGGCATGGCCTATCGTAAAGTGGGACTCCGCCAGGTCAGGGTAGGGCTGCGCCAGTTCCTGCACCAGGGTGAGGACGGCGTTTTTATCCTGCTGGCGTGCCAGTAGTGTGTTCAGGTAGATAAAGCCATTGGCGCGCGTGTCTTCCTTGGCCAACAGTTTTTTCAGGAAAGGCTTAGCCTCTTCCAGGCGGCCCTCGGCGACCAGCATCTGCATGCTGGCCTGTTGCGCTTCCAGTGAATCCGGGTCGAGCTCTGACCACAGGCTGACCGATTGCTTGGCCAGTTGCGGGTTGTTGGCAAGCACGGCTACCTTGGCAGCGCGCTCCGCCATGCGCGGGTCGCGACTGGATTTCGCCAGGTCGAGGAATACCGTACTGGCCAGGTTAAGGTCGCCGCGCTGGCCGGCGATTTCACCCACCAGGTACTTGAATACGAATTCGCTGGTCACCTCGGTCTGCATGGCGGGTGTTGCAGGCGGAGTAAGCACCACTTCCGGTAGTTTCGTCTCGGGCAGAGGGGTGGTCACCGCATCCGCCGCCATGGCGGCTGGCATCATTGCTGCAAAGGGTGCCATGGTAACGGCCATAACGGCGGCTACGAAATGACGGTGAAATGATGGGCGATGATCGGTAGGCATAGGGAATGGCATTCTCGTTACTGGATTAATGTAGGGGCCATCATGTTGTATCTGGATTTTAATCTGAATCCCCGGCAGGCTTCTTGAGCGGTATGTTACAGAATCAAGTACCTGCACCTGGTGTCTCAAGCTTGGAGCCAGCTGTTAAAGCTTAGTCAGTGACAGCCAATGCAAGTTCATCCATAATGAAGTCTGACTATAGCTTTTTAAGCAGAACTTTCCAATAGCTTAAGGCTCCTACGGTCAGACTAAAATGCTGGCAGGATTAATTGGATGCCTAAAAATTAATGCGCTTGACAATTGTCAGGCGTTTTTTTACTTTAGCGCAGCTAATTTTCCGGTTGACCGATGCCAAGCCTGGAAACAGGTGTGAAAAGCCAGGTCTCAACAGCAAGGCAAGCAGCTATATGAGTCGAATATGAATAAAAAGAATAAATCGGCTTCTAAAAATTACTCGGAGTTCAATAATCTATGACTACTGTAACCGTTGAGGCAGTCGACCTGACGCGCATATACGGCGGCCGCGAAGCCGTCAGTGACGTGAGCTTTACGCTGACCAAGGGCGAAGTGCTCGGCTTCCTGGGCCCGAACGGCGCCGGCAAATCCACCACCATGAAAATGCTGACCGGCAACCTGGCCCCGAGCAAGGGCAGCGTCAAGATCTGCGGTATCGACATGGTGGAAAACCCGAAAGCGGCCAAGGCGCTGATCGGCTACCTGCCCGAGCAACCGCCGCTCTATCGCGAACTGACCGTGGATGAGTTCCTGCAGGTGGCTGCCAGGCTCCACGGCGTGAAAAGCGCACATATCAAGAAAGCGGTTGAGAGCGCCAAACAGCGATGTGGCCTGACCGAGATGAGCAAGCGCCTGATCGAGAATCTCTCCAAAGGCTACCAGCAGCGCGTGGGCATCGCCCAAGCCATCATCCATAACCCCATGGTCGTTATCCTGGACGAGCCTACCGTCGGTCTCGACCCTATCCAGATCCGCGACATCCGTACCCTCATCAAAGACCTGGGCAAAGAGCATAGCGTGATCCTTTCCACGCATATCCTGCCTGAGGTGGAGATGGTGTGCGACCACGTACAGATCATCTACCAGGGCAAGCTGGTATTCAACGGTGCAATCGACGTGCTGGAGAAACAGCGCCAGGGCAATAAGCTGGTGATCGGCCTGAACAAGCCGCCCGCCCATGACGAATTGCTCAAGATCCCGGGTGTGGAAAGTATCGAAGCGGCAGCTAACGGCCTGTTACGCGTGAACTACGCCGATGGAGAGTCGCCCGCGCAGGCGCTGGTGCACGCCGCTGTCAGCCAGGGCTGGGAACTGCACCAGATCAATCCCGACCAGACCAGCCTGGAAGACGTGTTTGTGCAACTGACCTACCAGGAAGCTGCATAGCCTCGGCATCGCTGCGTCATTCAATCAACGACTCAATCAAATCCGCAACAAGGTGATTCATTCATGATTATCAATATCGCCAGAAAAGAACTCAAAAGCCTGTTCGCCTCGCCCATGGGCTGGATCATCCTGGCCCTGTTGCAGTTCGTATTCGGTACTTTCTTCCTGATGGGCATCGACCAGTATTTCCAGACCATGTCCGGCATCATCCGGCCTGAAGAGCGGTTAGGTGTCACCGAGTTTATCGGCCGTAACGTGTTCACCATCGCCTCCATGGTGATGCTGTTTGCCGTGCCGCTGCTTTCCATGCGCCTGATCAGCGAAGAGCGTCGCCAGCAGACGCTGACATTCCTGTTCAGCGCGCCGTTGTCGCTGACGGAGATCGTGCTCGGCAAGTTCTTCGGCCTGGTGTCCTTCCTTACTATTACTATAGTGTTCATCACAGCCATGATGAGTACGCTGAATTTGTGGTCGGACATCGATTTCGGTTACCTGGTGGCCAATGTGATCGGCTTGTGGTTCCTGGTGGCGAGCTTTTCCGCACTGGGCATCTATGTTTCCAGCCTGACGCAGCAGCCTGTGGTGGCCGGTATCATCACGTTCATCGCGCTATTCGGCTTGCTTATCCTGGATTATTTCTTTGCGAATGACCCCACCAGCGGCTTCGCTTATCTTTCGCTGATGCGCCATTTCGAGCCGTTTTCGCGTGGCCTGCTGGATACACGCGATTTCGCCTACTTCCTGCTGTTCATCATCACGTTCCTGACATTGACAGTGCGTCGCCTCGATGCAGATCGCTTACGCGGTTAATCGCGCTTTTCATCGCATAAAAGACAATTAGAAAACGCCCATTATGAAAAAATCCAGCAGACTATCCTCTAATTTACCCAGTAAGTTACCCAGCAGATTACGCTTCCAGCTATTCGTGCAGAACAGCTTTTTCGTGTTGCTGTTCCTGGTGCTGATCGCCATGCTAGGTTACCTGTCGCGTGAGTATCATGTCTCCAAGGACATTACCCAGAGCGCACGCAATACCCTGACGCAAGGCAGTATCAATGTGCTCAAGGCGATGAAATCGCCCGTCACCATCACAGTCTATGCCTCAAAAGACGACGAGTACCGCAAAACCATCAATGCATTCATTGCCCGTTACCAGCGTTCGAAATCCGATATCCACGCGGTATTCATCAATCCGGCAGAAGAGCCGAAACTGGCACAGGATGCCGGCATCAAGGCCGAGGGCGAATTGGTGGTGAGCTACGAAAAGCGTGAAGAGCACCTCTCCCCGCCGTATGCCGAACAGGACTTGACCAACGTGCTGGTGCGCCTGTCGCGTTCGGACAAGCGGGTGGTGATGTACCTCGACGGCCACGGCGAACGTAACCTGATCGGCGTCAAGAATCATGACCTGGGTGAGTTTGGCGCCCAGCTGCAGAAAAAGGGCTTCAAGCTGGCGAACCCTGACCTGACCATTGCGCAGCAGGTGCCGAGCAACGGCGCCATGCTGGTCATCGCCAGTCCGCAGGTGGACCTCACCGAGATCGAAGTGAAGAAGATCAAAGAGTACCTTGAGTCCGGCGGTAACCTGCTGTGGCTGCTCGACGATGAGAAACTGCACGGCCTGCAGCCGATCGCAGAATATCTCGGCATACAACTGACGCCAGGCATGGTGATCGACTTGTCGTCCGCCAAGTACGGTGCGGATTCCAAGATCGCGTTTGCCAACCAGTACGGCGAGCATGCCATCACCAAGAACTTCATGCTGCGTACGCTGTTCCCCGAAGCCCGTATGGTGGAAGCCCAGGGTAACGACGCGACCGGCTGGGAAGTCAGCCGCCTGATCGAGGTGGCGCCTAACGGCTGGCTGGAGACTGGCAAGATCGACGACAAAGTCAGCTACGACGAAAAGAAAGACCTGCGCGGACCTATCAATGTGGCGGTCGCGCTTGAGCGTAAATACGGCAAGAAAGGCCAGCGCGTGGTGGTGGTCGGTAACGGCAATTTCCTCGCCAATACCTTTATCGGCAACGGCGGCAATAACGACCTCGGCATCAACATGGTCAACTGGCTGGCCGGCGACGATAGCCTGATCACCATCCAGCCCAAGCCACTGAAGGACGTTAACGTGATGATCCCTAACGATGCCTGGGGCCGCCTGGTGGCCATGGTGGTGTTCTTCGGCTTCCGCCTGGCACTGCCGATTGGCCTGCTGGTCGCCGGCGTGGTGATCTGGTGGAAACGCAGGAAAGCATGATGCATTTACCAGAAAACACCGGAGCGATCCTATGAAAGCACGCTGGCTGCTCAACCTGCTGTTGCTGGCGCTGATCGCAGGAATCGCTGCCTTTATCTACCTGCGCCCGACAGCTGAAGTCGCCCACAATTCTGCCCACGAACTCTCCGCCCTCAAGCTGGCCGATTTCAACAGGATCAGCATAGAGTCGCCGACCAAGGCGGCAACGGTGTTCGAGAAGGCTGACGGACACTGGCACCTGACCCAGCCATATAAGGCACGCGCCGACCAGCGCCTGGTGCAACGTATCCTGACTATCGTGGCGGCCAAAAGCCAGGAAAAATTTACGGCAGACGACCTAGCGCGTTTCGGCCTGGATAAACCCAGGCTAAAACTCAAGCTGGATAATGAGGAGTTCATGTTCGGCACGCACAATCCGGTGACGGAAGAGCAGTACATCCTGTACAAGGATGCGGTATACATGCTGCCTGCCAGCTATGAGGAGAATGCCCAGATCCAGCTGGTGGAGTTCCTGGATAAAAGCCCGATCAAGCCCAGTGAAGTGATTGTCGGTTTTGACTTTTCCCATCTTGAGCAATGGGAAGAGAGCCGCCTTAACGTCGACATGGTGAATGGCAAATGGACGGCTTCCGCGCCTGAGGCAAAAGTCACCCAGAACGAGATGAACGAATGGTTCGATGCATACTGGACCCATATGAGCGTGCAGTCTGTAGAACCTTACACGCCGGACCGCAAGCAGACACCGCCTTCGTTCGAAGTGAAAATGAAGGATGGCAGCAAGGTGCATTTCGATAAACTGCAGGAGTCGCCTGAACTGATCCTGGGCCGGCCGGACGAAGGCATGCAGTACCACATTACCCAGGATATCGGCTTTACCCTGCTGAACCCGCCGGTCGGCATCATTCCGAAGTAGCTGTCAGCACT
>JAZKEL010000395.1:0-2903 GCA_040387075.1 Pseudomonadota bacterium | reverse complement strand
CCCGGCAAGCACGACCACTTCGATATCCATTTCAGCGGCGGCCAGGTCCTGCGTCTGCGCGATCCGCGCCGCTTCGGTGCGGTGCTCTGGGCTGGGGTTAATGAATTCGACGAACTTGACGTGTTGAATTTCGATCCGGATTCTGCAGCCGCTTCCAACCATGATCTGCACGTGAGCCGTCATGCGCTGATTGCATCGCTCGGCCCCGAACCGCTGGAAGACGTATTCAACGGCGAATACCTGTATAAAAACATCCGCACGCGCAGCGCACCCATCAAAACCACCATCATGGATAGCCACCTGGTGGTGGGCGTGGGCAATATCTATGCGAGCGAATCCCTGTTCCGTTCCCGCATCGATCCTAAAACGCCGGCGAATAAACTCAGCAAGCCACGTTGCCAGCGCCTGGCGGCTGAGATCAAGCTGACGCTGGAAGATGCGATAGAAGCCGGCGGCAGCAGTCTGCGCGACTTCTTCGGCGCGGACGGCAATCCCGGGTATTTCCAGCAAAGCTATTTTGTATACGGGCGTACCGGCCAGCCGTGCCGGGTATGCAGCACGCCCATCAGGCTGATCAAGCAAGGCCAGCGCTCGACGTTCTATTGCCCGGTCTGCCAGAAGTAGCGCAAATCCTGCTATTCAACGGACCGAGCTTGTTGCCGCGTGCAAGGTCTTTAGCTGTCTAATCCCCGTTTGGCAGGGCTTTATCTCGTTGTATACTTGGGCTGACTACGCTAACTGGCGTTAAGAGCATGAGGTAAGTGCGATGGCTGAACAAGACGAAGCAAACAATCACCCGGCGACTCATCCCTCAAGCCGGGGGCTCGAGTACTGGGTGAATTTCCTCAGCAATGCCAGCATCCCCGTGCTCAAGCATACCTCACGCGAAATGATCAAGCTGCAGCAGGAGGAAGATAGTGTCAGCGCACGCGAGATCACCATGATGGTCATCCCCGACCCGATGATGACGTTGCGCCTGTTGCGCTATTCGCAGACCCACAAGCATAAAAGCCAACTGCAGGACATGGTGCTGGTCGAGCAGGCCATCATGATGATGGGCATGACCACATTCTTCAGCAAACTCGCCCCGCAAGTGCTGGTGGAAGACATGCTGAAAGGCAATATCACTGCGCTGACACGCCTGCTCAAGCATGTGCACCGTTCGCACCGTGCAGCTCGCTATGCTGCCGAATGGGCCGCGCTGATGTACGATTTCCATGCGGAAGAGGTGATGGTGGCGACCTTGCTGCATGACCTGGCTGAAATGCTGATGTGGTGTTTTGCGCCGGTGGAAATGAACCGCATCCACGACATGCAGGCGGCTGATAAAGCGCTACGCAGCAGCAGTGCCCAGGAGCAGGTGCTTGGATTCAAGCTGCAGGATCTGCAGAAGGAACTGGTTGTCCGCTGGGAGCTCCCGCCTTTGCTTGCCAGGTTGATACATGAGGGTGCTTCAAGCGACCGCCGTATCAAGAATGTGACTTTGGCGGTGAATTTCGCACGGCATTCTGCAAACGGCTGGGATGACGCTGCCCTGCCGGACGACTACCGGGATATCGCCGAATTATTGCGGGTCGACACGGTGAAGGTCATGCGCCTGTTGGGCGCACCCACCGCCGAGTAAGGCCTAAGCTACAAGAACGTCACGGTACAAAATTGAAGTAACGTGCGCATTCAAGCGCCAGCAGTGCAATAAAGGCAATGGCCATGATGCGGAGTATGGCATTCTGGTAGCGTTGCTGCTGGCGTATCCTGTCCAGTTCAAGCACGATCAGGCTGTCATTATCCCGGCGCAGGAAAGCATCGATGGCGCGTGGCAGGGTAGGCAGGATGGCTCCCCATACCGGCGCTTCCGTCCTGATGCGGTTCAGTACGCTGCGCCAGCCTATCTGTTCCGACATCCATCGCTCCAGGAAAGGCTGCGCTGTTTTCCATAGATCCAGGTTGGGATCGAGGTCGCGTCCCAGTCCTTCCACGTTCAACAGGGTTTTCTGCAGCATAGTGAGTTGTGGCTGGATCTCGACGCCAAAGCGGCGCGACGTCTGGAATAATCTCAGCAATACGCGGCCGAACGAGATCTCATGCAATGGTTTGTCGAAGATCGGCTCGCAGACGGCGCGGATCGCCGTTTCGAACTCGTCCACCGGCGTATCGATAGGCGCCCAGCCCGATTCGATATGCGCACGTGCTACCTCACGGTAATCGCGGCGGAAAAATGCCAGGAAATTGCGCGCAAGGTATTGCTTGTCGACGTCTGTAAGCGTGCCCATGATGCCGAAATCCAGTGCTACATAACGCCCGTCATCCGCCACCTGGATATTGCCGGGGTGCATATCGGCATGAAAGAAGCCGTCGCGGAACACCTGGGTGAAAAATATCTCTACGCCGTCGCGTGCAAGCTTGGGAATGTCCACGCCTATGCTGCGCAGGTGCGCTACCTGGTTGATCGGTGTGCCGTCCATGCGCTGCATCACCATCACCTGCTCACGGCAGAAATCCCAGTAGACCGTCGGCACCAGTAACAGGCGGCCATCGGCAAAATTACGCCCAAGCTGGCTGCAATTGGCGGCCTCCAGCATCAGGTCGAGTTCGCTATGGATATGGCGAGCGAACTGGGCCACCACCTCGCGCGGCTTCAGGCGTTTGCCGTCTGCCCATAGTTTTTGCATCAGCCAGGCGGCGCTATCAAGCAACAGCAGGTCTTTTTCGATGACGATGCTGATGTTCGGCCGCAATACTTTTACGGCGACGGGCGTATCGTCGGGCAAGTGCGCAAAATGGACCTGCGCCACGGACGCGCTGGCGACGGGGATCACATCGAACTGCTTGAATACCTGTTCGATAGTCGCGCCGAACGATTGCTGGACGATGACCGCGACTGAGTCATAGGAAAATGGCGGTAC
>JAZKEL010000394.1:0-3999 GCA_040387075.1 Pseudomonadota bacterium | reverse complement strand
TGCGCCTGATCGGCGGGCAGCTCAAGCCTGTGCATGGCGAAGTGAAGGTGGATGGCCAGGTGGTGCACAAGCAAGATAGAGACGGTTTGTACAACCTTCGCCGCAAGATGGGCATGTTGTTCCAGGGTGGCGCCCTGTTCACCGATCTGTCGGTGTTTGAAAATGTGGCATTCCCCATCCGCGAACATACCAACCTGCCTGAATCCATGGTGCGCGACCTAGTGTTGATGAAGCTGCAGGCAGTCGGCTTGCGCGGTGCCAACAAATTAAAGCCGACGGAGCTTTCCGGCGGCATGGCGCGGCGGGTCGCCCTGGCGCGTGCCGTGGCGCTGGACCCCGCCATCATCATGTACGACGAGCCGTTTGCCGGTCTTGACCCCATTTCGATGAGCGTGATCTGTAACCTGATCCGCAGCCTGAACGATGCACTTGGGGCTACGTCGATCGTAGTGACGCATGACGTGAACGAGACGTTCTCGTTCGTTGACTATGTCTATTTCGTGTCGCAGGGCGTAGTGGTTGCCGAAGGGACGCCCGACGAGCTGCGAAAATCCGATTTGCCCTTCGTACACCAGTTTGTGCATGGCGAGGCGGATGGTCCCGTGCCGTTCCATTACCCGGCATCCGATTACAAACGCGATATGCTCCGAGGCCATGATGTGTAGGAGGCTTGATGTTTAGCGCTATGGGTAATGTCGTCAGCCGTATCGGGCATCGATTGATCGAACGCATCTGGCGCTTCGGCGGCGGTATACGGTTCTTCTGTTACATCATGATCTATTCCGGCGAGAGCTTCCGCCGCCTGCACCTGACTATCCGCGAGATATATTTCACCGGCGTCATGTCGCTGATCATCATGCTGGTGTCTGCCTTCTTCGTCGGCATGGTGCTGGCGCTTCAAGGCTATAACACCCTGCAGAAATTCGGTTCTTCCGAGGCCATAGGCGTGCTGGTCGCATTGTCGCTGGTGCGCGAGCTCGGCCCCGTAGTGACTGCTCTATTGTTTGCCGGCCGCGCCGGCACTGCCATCACCGCCGAGATCGGCCTGATGAAGGCTACCGAACAGCTCTCTGCCATGGAGATGATGGCGGTGAGCCCGATAGCGCGCGTGGTTGCTCCGCGCTTCTGGGCCGGCGTGATTTCCATGCCCTTGCTGGCGGCCATGTTCTCCATGGTGGGCGTGCTCGGCGGCTATATGGTCGCTGTACCTTTACTCGGCGTGGATAACGGTGCGTTCTGGTCGCAGATGCAGGCCAATGTGGATTTCAGGCTGGATATCGTCAACGGCATCATCAAAAGTGTGGTGTTCGGTGTGGCATGTACCATGATTGCCTTGTTTGAAGGATACGACGCGCCGCCGACAGCCGAGGGCGTCAGCAGGGCGACTACGCGGACTGTCGTGAATTCATCGCTGGCGGTACTGGCGCTGGACTTTGTGATGACCTCTTTTATGATCGGCTAACAGTTAAGCATTATTCTTGAGCAGGCCCGGCAACACGCGGGGAATTGACGTGGGGAGATAAGATGGAAAGAACAACAATCGATTTATGGGTGGGTATATTTGCTACGGCAGGCGCCCTGGCAATTTTCGGCCTGGCCATGAAAGTGGGCAACCTGACATCCAGCAGCGTAGGCGAAACCTACACCGTGACTGCGGCGTTTGAAAATATCGGTGGCCTGAAAGGCCGCGCGCCAGTGAAAAGCGCCGGCGTAGTAGTGGGACGTGTCGATTCCATCGGGTTCGACAAGACCAACTACGAAGCGCTGGTTACCCTGAAGCTGGATAAGCGCTACCCGTTTCCCAAGGATACTTTTGCCAGCATTTACACTGCGGGCCTGCTGGGCGAGCAGTATGTGGGACTGGAGGCGGGCGGCGATTCTGCCTCACTTGAGAACGGCGACAAGATTACCCATACCCAGGATGCGATTGTCCTGGAAAAAATGATCAGCCAGTTCCTGTATAACAAAGCATCCGAAACTAATTCGGACGCAGCTACTCCAAACAAAGCCCCATAACCATTGAAAAGTGTAAATATGAACAACGTAATAGTGAATGCAGCACGTCTTTTAGCAAGTCTGGGTTTCGTAGCGCTTGCAGCAACGACTGCGCATGCCGAGATCGCACCGGATGTACTGGTGAAAAGCACTGCTGAAGAAGTGCTGGAGATCGTCAAGAAAGACAAGGATATCCAGGCCGGCGACCAGAAGAAGATATTTGCGCTGGCAGAAGAAAAGATCCTGCCGAATTTCAATTTCGACCGTGTTTCGCAACTGGTGCTGGGCCGTGGTTGGTCCAAGGCCACACCTGAACAACAACAGGCATTCCAGCGCGAATTCCGCAGCCTGATGCTGCGCACTTATGCCACGGCATTGTCCAAGTATCGTAACCAGACCATTGAATATAAGCCTTTGCGTACGCAGCCTGGTGATAAGGAAGCAACCGTCAAGACATTGATCCTGCAACCAGGCGGCCAGCCGGTGGGCGTGGACTACACGCTGGAAAAATCCGGCGATAGCTGGAAAGTCTACGATATCGTGATCGAAGGCGTGAGCCTGGTGACGAATTACCGCGGCCAGTTCTCCAACGAGATCAAGAACTCCGGTATCGATGGCCTGATCCAGAAGCTGGCAGACAAGAATAAGCAAGCCGGCACCAAGTAATTAACTATTTAAAGAGTCGACCTTGGCACAGATCATAAAAGAGCAGCATCGCTGGATGGTAAGCGGGGACATGACGATTGCGCATGTGGAATCCCTGCTTGCCGAAAGTAAAGAGATGACGAGTGCCGACAAGAACATGGAAAAGTCGCTGGAAATCGATCTTGGCGAAGTGACCGATGTGGATACCGCCACCATCAGCCTGTTGTTCGAGTGGTTGCGGGAAGCGCACTCGCATAAATGCAAGATCAAGTTTTCCAATTTCCCGCAGAACCTGGTTAGCCTGGCTACGCTGTACGGCGTAGTCGAGCTCTTGCCGCAAACCTCCCATTGAGCTTCAGGCTAAGGCCACGACGGCATCCGTAGCCTTATCCTTATTTCGGTTAGCGTTCATTCCCTATGATTCCCGCCATCAAGATCGAGCAGGTTCACAAGCATTTCGGCGCATTGCATGCGTTGAAAGGTCTAGACCTGACCGTTGAGCAGGGCGAGTTCTTTGCATTGCTGGGCCCGAATGGGGCTGGCAAGTCCACGCTGATCAACTTGCTGGCCGGCTTGATAAGGCCGACCAGCGGGCACCTGTCCATCATGGGGCACGATGTCGTCAGCGATTACCGCTTAGCCAGGCTTGCGCTGGGCGTGGTGCCGCAGGAGCTGGTGTTCGATCCCTTTTTCAATGTGCGTGAGATGCTGCGCTTCCAGGCCGGCTATTTTGGCCGCGGTAAGGAAAACGACGCCTGGGTGGACGAGGTGATCGAGGCGCTCGGCCTGACCGATAAAGCGCATACCAATATGCGCCGGCTTTCCGGCGGTATGAAGCGGCGGGCCTTGATTGCGCAGGCGCTGGCACATAAACCGCCGGTCATCGTGCTGGATGAGCCGACGGCCGGCGTGGACGTCGAGTTGCGCCAGATCATGTGGGAATTCGTGAAACGCCTGAATCGCGAGGGCCATACCATCATCCTGACCACCCATTACCTGGAAGAGGCAGAAGTGCTCTGTTCGCGCATCGCCATGATGAAGGGCGGCGAGATCGTGGCGCTGGATAGCACGGCCAACCTGCTCAACCGCCTGCCCAGCAAGAACCTCCGCCTGAAACTTGGCGCGGCTACTTTGCCGGCGAGCTTGGTGGGCAGGCTCCGCACGCAGGACAGCGATTTTTATACGCTGGCGCTGGACGATGTCGGCCAGATCGAACAGGTGCTTGCCGAGTTGCGCACAGCCAGCATTGCCATTGAAGACATGCAGTTGCTGGAGGCAGATCTAGAGGATGTGTTCATCGATCTGGTAGGACGTAAATGAGTAATCCTGAAAAAACACTGCAACCGGTGCTTACTCCAC
>JAZKEL010000393.1:0-4587 GCA_040387075.1 Pseudomonadota bacterium | reverse complement strand
CGTTGAATTCGTGCCAGGTGAAAGTGATCGGCGTTTCACCTAGTTTTTCTCGTACCAGCGTACGGCCGGCTGCCGGGATGTGCGGATCCTGCTTGCCCCATATCATCAGCAGTTCGCCCTGAATATCGGCAAGACGTTCCATGCTGTGCTGGCCCGGTTTGTTCGGCATCACGTTGTTGTGCAGGTCGGTGGCGTAGAAACAGGCGGTGGCCTTCACTTCCGGTTGCAGGGCAGCGCGGAATGCCAGGTGGCCGCCGATGCAGACGCCCATGGCACCGATGTCGCCTGAACACCATGGCTGCTGTTTGGCATAGGCGATCATGGCGGCGTTGTCGGCATCGTAACCTTGCACGTCCTTGGCGGCCTTATCCGCATTGCCTTTGTCGCGGCCGGCATCGTCATACGCCAGCACGGTGCCGATGGGGTTCAGCTCATGGAACACCTCCGGAACCAGCACAGCGTAGCCATGACCGGCGATAAAGCGCGCAGTGCGCTCGATGGGGCCTGTCTGCTGGAATATTTCCGAATAGAACAGCACGACCGGAAACTTGCCTTCGCCGGCGGGGCGGTGCACATAGGTCCGCATAACGCCGGTAGGCGTAGGTAAATCGACGAACTCGCTTTTAATGATCATGCTTGGCTCCTCACCAATAAATTTTATCGGGAATTCTGTGTCATTCCATTCGCATCCCTGTGCAGGCATGCTTGAAATTCAGCAAATGAAATTCAATGGAAATGGGCGTTCAATTAATACGGTGTAAAATCCTTGGTGCTGGATTTTACAACGCTTCCAGATACTCTGCACCAGCTAATAGCGAATGTGCCTTTAAAGCCCAGCCCCGCAGATGCATGCCGTTGCTTCGGGTATAATTCCATGAATGATGACGTATCTTAATTTACTGCTCACATTGATCAGCCTGTTGCTCATCGTGTGGCTGATTTTGCGCAGCAAACGCCAGCCTGATGAGCTTGCAGGCCTGCTTGTCCATCTGGACGATAAGATGGAAGCCAAGCACAGGGCGATGTTGCTGGATCTCCACGACGGCTTGAATAAACTGGGTGACCGGCTTAATGCCATTTCCAACGAAGGCAACGAGCGCCTGCGCCTGGTCGTGACGCAGGAGCTAAAGGAGACCCGCGATGCCATGCAGGCCCTCCAGCACCAGCAGACAGCCAGCCTGGCACAGACGCGGGAATCGGTACTGGAAAAACTGCATACCACGCTGGCTGAGCAGGGCAAGGCCGAGCAGGCGCTGATCCATGACACCATGCTGAAAGCCACCGCCCAGCTCACTACCAGCATCGAAAGCCTGTCCAAGGTCGTGGATGGCCGCCTGGAACAGATCAGCGGTAAAGTGACCGAGCGCCTGGATGAGGGCTTCAAGAAAACCAACGATACCTTTGTACGTGTGATGGAGCGCCTGGCCACCATAGACGAGGCACAGAAGAAGATCGACGGCCTGACTGTGAACGTCGTCAGCCTGCAGGAACTGCTTGGCGATAAGCGTTCGCGCGGGGCGTTTGGTGAGGTGCAGCTGGAAGGCCTGGTGCGCAATGTGCTGCCTGTGTCTTCTTTCTCCATGCAACATGTGTTACCGAACGGCACACGTGTCGATTGCGCTCTGTTCCTGCCCGAACCTACCGGCATGGTGGCTGTGGACTCCAAGTTTCCGCTGGAAAACTACCACCGCATGCTGGAGAAAACCTTGAACGACCTGGAGCGGGCCGCCGCCCAGCGCCAGTTCAAAACTGACGTCAAAAAGCATGTCGACGATATTGCCGCCAAGTACATCATCCCTGACGTCACGTCCGATGGCGCGGTGATGTTTATCCCGGCGGAAGCGGTGTTTGCCGAGATTCACGCCTACCATCCCGATCTCATCGAATACGCCATGATCCGGCGCGTGTGGGTAGTGTCACCGACTACGCTGATGGCGGTGCTAAATACCGCGCGTGCCGTGTTGAAGGACGTGGAGACACGCAAGCAGGTGCATATCATCAAGGAAGAGCTGGGCAAGCTGGGCAAGGAATTCGGCCGCTTTGACACCCGCATGAAAAAGCTGGCCGACCATATCCGCCAGGCACACGAAGACGCGATGGACGTGCAGACCACCAGCCAGAAAATTTCACGCCGCTTTGCCCAGATAGAACGGGTTGAACTCGCAGCAGAGGCAGGACTTGCCTTGCCTGATATTGAGTTGCCCGACATTGATTTACTTGATAATGAAGAATTGCAATAGGAGCAGGACATGACCAATACCGATGCGGATGAAGACGAAACCGGCGTCATTATGCTGGTACAGCACTACGCCGGGAAATTCGGCATTACCTTTAGCTCCGGCCTGCTGAATAACCCGGACCATAAAGCCAAGCTGATGACGCTGATGATGGAAGCGATCAGCGGCAAGCGCGGCCCGGTGACGGATTCTGACGTGCTGCATTCCGATGACCAGATAGACTGAGCTTACTAAACTGAGCACCTAAACTGAGCCACCAAGAAGAATTAGATCCGAGAGTCATATCCATGATCAAAGTACTGTATTTTGCCCGGCTGAAAGAATCGCTCAGCTATTCCACTGAGGATATCGCCTTGCCGCCAGGCGTCACCACCATAGCCGGCCTGATGCAGCACCTGGCCGCACGCGGCGATGCCTGGTCTGCTATTTTCACCGGTAAGCAGGTGCGTGCTGCCATTAACCATACCCTGGTCAAGAATGACGCGGTGATCAAGGACGGTGACGAAGTCGGCTTTTTCCCGCCGGTGACTGGCGGCTGATCGATGACCGTCCGTGTCCAGCGTGAGGATTTCAATGCCGGTACCGAGATAGAGTCACTGCGCCTGGCTGCAGCAGGCGTTGGCGCAGTGGTGTCGTTTGTCGGCCAGGTGCGCGACGTCAATGACGGCGCCAACATATCCATGCTGACGCTGGAGTATTACCCAGGAATGACGGAAAAATCGCTGGAAAGTATCGCTGAGCAGGCAAAGCGGCGCTGGAATATCCTGGATACCGTGATCATCCACCGCTATGGCGAACTGCTTCCGGCAGACCAGATCGTACTGGTGGCGGTGAGCGGGGCGCACCGCAAGGAAGCCTTTGCCGCATGTGAATTCATCATGGATTACCTGAAGACCGAAGCGCCGTTCTGGAAGAAGGAAAAGACAGCGCTCGGCGAGCACTGGGTAGAAGCCAGGGATAGTGATGACACAGCGCGCGAGCGTTGGATCGCTGACCAATAAAGAATATTCTTGAAGCAACAATACCTCTACACATCATCAATTAAACCTCGAATCGATACATGCTACATACCCTTACCGCGCAACAGTTAACGACAAAAATCCAGCCTGAATCACTCGGGTTTCACGATACTTCCGAGTTGGCTGGATTGGCGGGTGAGCACTCAAGTAAGGCGTGGCCAAGTAAACAATGGATAGGCCAGGCCGAAGCGGAGCAAGCTGCCCGGTTCGGCCTGGGCATGAAGCAGCCCAGTTTCCACCTGCTTGTGCTTGGCGAGCACGGCAGCGGTCGTACTTCGTTGATGTTGAACCTAATGCAGGAGCTGTCGCAGGCACGCGCGAAATCTCCGGACCTAGTGCTTATATACAACTTCGAGTTGCCTGAAAAACCGTCAGCCTTGTATTTGGTCTCAGGAAAAGGCGCTGAACTGCGTACCCACATGGATGGCTATATACGCCAACTGGCGAAAACGCTGATGCCTATGCTGAATGGTGGGGCGCCTGTTGAATCCAAAGCTAAAGCTGCAGCAAAGCCCAAACAGCCGGATACAGCAATGCCCGACAATACAATCAGCGATGCCATCAAGCAGGCAGCGCAGGACTGGATAACCGCGGAACTGTCGAAGCTGGAAACGTTTGCGGCAGGCATATTTACTGCCGATCAAGCCGATGCTCAATCAATATTCGCTGCTTACCTGAAGGGCCTGAAGCAGGATATTGCCGACAATCTGGAGCTTCTCGCGGCAGGCATGAATGCCGACAACGAGGGATTGCTGGAAAGTTTCCTGGCGCGTTACCGCGTGAACCTGCTGGTCGATAATCGGGCAGGGATTGGCGCACCTGTGATCTACGACGATGACCCTTCTTTCCAATCGCTATTCGGAGGTTATGAAAGCAGTAATGACAATGCCGGCAGTTCAGCCGATTTCATGCGCTTGCGTGCGGGAAATCTGCTCAGGGCGCATGGCGGCATGCTCATGTTGCAACTGCGCGATATCCAGGCAGACCAGCAGAATGGCAGCCAGATCATGGAAAAACTGCACCGTGTCCTACGCAATAGACGTGTGCAGATAGAAGAGTCCGGGGCAGCGACCGGCTCTGGGGCGACCGGCCATTTCGCCCCTGAATCCTTGCCGCTGGATGTGAAGCTGGTATTGATCGCATCGCGTGAGGAATACTATGAGCTGCACGATGAGCTCCCTGACTTTGCCCAGTATTTCAGTATCAAAGTCGATTTTTCCGAGCGCTTCGTGGCGAATGGCGAAAGCTACTCCTACGTCGCCCGCTACAATGCCCTGCAATGCACCAAGCATAAGCTTATGCACTTCACCGCAGGAGCGGTCGCGCGCCTG
>JAZKEL010000392.1:0-2710 GCA_040387075.1 Pseudomonadota bacterium | reverse complement strand
GAAACCGGTGATCGCACGGATGTCCGACTTTAAATCCAACGAATACAAGAAGCTCATCGGTGGTGACATCTATGAGCCGGATGAAGAGAACCCAATGTTGGGCTTCCGCGGTGCTGCACGCTATATCGCCGAAGATTTCCGCGACTGTTTCGAGCTGGAATGCATCGCCATGCGCAAGGTGCGTGAAGAACTCGGCCTGACCAACATTGAACTGATGATCCCCTTCGTGCGTACCATCGACGAAGCCAAGAAAGTCATCGATATCCTGGCAAGCTTCGGCCTCAAGCGCGGCGAACACGGCCTGCGCATCATCATGATGTGCGAAGTGCCATCCAACGCCTTGCTGGCTGAACAGTTCCTTGAGTATTTCGACGGCTTCTCCATCGGCTCCAACGACCTGACGCAGCTTTCCCTGGGCATGGATCGCGATTCCGGCCTGATGGCACACGGGTTCGACGAGCGCAACGATGCCGTCAAGGTATTGCTGAGCATGGCCATCAGTACGGCCAACCGCCTGAACAAGTATGTCGGCATCTGCGGCCAGGGGCCTTCCGACCATGCGGATTTCGCGGAATGGCTTGTCGCGGAAGGCATACAGTCGCTGTCGCTGAATCCCGATACGGTAGTCAGCACCTGGAAACGCCTGTCCAAGGGATAACAGGCTCGATAACGGCTCAATCGAGTCGTATCGAATAGTTAGTGCAATAACAATAACGACCTGGGGCCTTGCGCTCCAGGTCGATTGATTTAAGACACTGGGGAGCCCGCAATGCAACAACGCACCGTTTTTTTCGTTTCAGATGGTACCGGCATTACAGCGGAGTCTCTCGGGCAATTGTTAGCCCACTTCCCCAACGTGACGTTTCGCCAGATACGCCTGCCGTTCACCGACACGGTAGAGAAAGTACAAATCGCGCTTGACCGCATATCGCAGGCGGAAAACACTGACGGCGTGCGCCCTATCGTCGTCATGACCCTGGCCAAGCCTGACCTGGAAGCCATGCTCAAGACCGGTAATGCGCTGTACCTGGACGTGTTCAGTTCATTCGTCGACCCACTGGCGGTGGAACTGAACGAAGAGCCAACCCAGACTTCAGGCGTGGCCCACAGCGTGCTGGGCAATAGCTACCATGAGCGTATCGATGCCATTAACTTCACGCTCAACCACGACGACGGCATGACCGACTACGGGCTAAGCGAAGCCGAAGTCATCCTGGTCGGCGTATCGCGTTGCGGCAAAACCCCCACCAGCCTTTACCTTGCCATGCAGTTCGGCATCAAGGCCGCCAACTACCCGCTGATCCCGGAAGACCTGGAGCGCAACGTACTGCCGGAAGCGTTGAAGAAGTACCCTGAAAAAATCTATGGCCTGAGCATCAACCCCGAACGCCTGCATGCGGTGCGCAGCGAGCGACGTCCGGATAGTTTTTATGCATCACTGGCGAACTGCAAGGAAGAAGTAAAGCTGGCAGAAAGCCTGATGCAGCGCGAAGGCATCCACTGGGTGGATTCCACCAAGCGCTCGATCGAGGAAATCTCTGCCATCATCCTGCAGAAGATCGGCGTATCACGCCACTAGGTATAGATAATCCAGCCTGCGTCAAGGCTGGATTATGCCTAATAGTTACCCATTTGCTGCAATAACAGCGGTTCATCCATCAGAGCAATCTGCTCGCGCAGTTCAAGTATCCTGTCCTGCCAGTAATGCTGGGTATTAAACCAGGGAAACGCCAGCGGAAACGCCGGATCGTGCCATCGGCGTGCTATCCACGCAGCGTAATGAATCAGCCTTAAGGTACGCAGGGCTTCCACCAGGTGCATCTCACGCGGATTGAACTCGTGGAAATCCTCGTAGCCGGCAAGCAGGTCATTCATCTGCAACTTCATTTCATCGCGCTCGCCTGACAACATCATCCATAAATCCTGCACGGCCGGTCCCATGCGGCTGTCGTCGAAATCCACGAAATGCGGCCCGTCGTCCGTCCACAGCAGGTTACCCATATGGCAGTCGCCGTGCAGGCGCAGCATCGCTACGACACCTGCCCTGTCGAAACAACGGGACACGCCATCGAGCGCCTGGCTGACGACTCCCCGGTAGACATTCTCAAGCTCGGCCGGGATAAAAGCATTGGTAAGCAAATACTGGGAAGGCTCGATGCCGAAGCTGGCGATATCGATGGTCGGACGTTCGGTGAAAGTAGTTAACGCACCTATCGCATGGATACGGCCTATGAAGCGCCCTATCCATTCACGTACCCCAGGCTGGTCGAGCTCCGGGGCCCGACCGCCATGCTTGGGAAACAGGGAAAAGCGGTGGCCGCCGAAATGATGCAAGGTCTGCCCGTTGATGATGTTCGCTGCGACTACCGGGATTTCAGCATCGGCCAGGTTTTGTACGAACGCATGCTCTTCGAGTATGGCCTCATCCGACCAGCGCTGCGGCCGGTAGAACTTGGCGACCAGGGGCGGCCCATCGTCCATGCCTACCTGGTAAACGCGATTTTCATAACTATTCAGGGCAAGCAAGCGGCCATCGCCCGGCACGCCGATGCTGTCGAGCGCATCCAGCATCAGGTCGGGGCTTAATTCGGAGAAAGGCGAGGTATTGTTCATGCGCGTAGTTTACAGGTACTCGACCTAGATACGGAGGTTGAAGACTACGAAACTGGGAACGCCGGTGTGCCTGTCTTAAATCAGGGAATACCCAGGA
>JAZKEL010000391.1:0-2124 GCA_040387075.1 Pseudomonadota bacterium | reverse complement strand
AGCGAACGACCGCCATCTACAGCGATGATCTGGCCGGTAATGAAAGGGGCGTCCTGGATGAGGAATTTGACGGCTTTCGCCACATCGTTGGGCTCGCCGATGCGTTTCAACAAAGTCTGAGAGATGACGCGCTGGCGGTACACTACATCGAACTGGGGATTGTCTTCCGGCCACATCACCGGGCCGGGCGCGACGGCATTGACGCGTACTTCGGGCGACAGTTCGTGTGCCAGCGATTTGGTCAGTGTGACCAGGCCCGCCTTGGCGACGCTGTAGACGATGTAACCCTTCTTAGGCCGTTCCACGTGCATGTCGGTGATGTTGATGATGCAGCCATTGTGCTTGCGCAATTCCGGCGCTGCGGCCTGCGACAGGAACAGCGGTGCTTTCAGGTTTGAACCGGTCAGGTCTTCCCACTGTTCGTCATTGATTTCGCCGATTTCGGTAGGGTAGTAGCTGGAGGCATTGTTGATCAGCACGTCCAGCCGGCCGAAATTCTTCACGGTCTCCTGCACCAGGTTGGGCAAGGTGGCCAGGTTCAGCAAGTCGCCCTGGATGATGGTGACCGAGTTGGCGCGCTGCAGGTTGAGTTCGGCCTGCAAGGCCCGCGCTTCGCTAGTGGAACTGCGGTAATGGATCATCAGGCTGGCGCCTTCGGCATGCAGCAGGCGGCAGATGGAAGCGCCGACGCGTTTGGCACCGCCGGTGATGAGGATGACTTTGTTTTTCATGCTTGTGCTCAACTGGTTTTCCGCGAATGCATATATTTTAGGATTGGTTTAGTCATGACTGGGTGCACAAATCTGCTGCAATAAACCAGTCTGCTACGATAAATCCAGCGTCGCCCATTATAATCCATCCCTATGACATTCATACCGAAAGCCGCTCTGCCCTCGCATGGCATGCCCGAGCCCTCTGCCGACGCGTTGGCGCACAGCCTGCAGCTGGTGGATCGCATCGGCGACGAAATTCATGCCGCCGGTGGCTGGATCGATTTTTCCCGGTATATGCATTTGGCCTTGTATGCGCCAGGGCTGGGCTATTACAGCGGCGGCGCCAGGAAATTCGGCAAAGGCGGCGATTTCGTCACCGCCCCGGAGATATCCCCCTTGTTTGCGCAGACGCTTGCCCAGCAGGCGGCGCAGGTGATTCGACAAACCCAGGGCAGCATCCTCGAACTGGGGGCCGGCACCGGCATCCTAGCGGCGGAATTGCTGCTGGAATTACAGTCCTTGGAGTGTCTGCCGCAGCAGTATTGCATCCTCGAAGTGAGCGCCTATTTACAGGATGTTCAGCGTGCAACACTGGAACAAAAGCTGCCGCCTGAGTTGCTGCAGCGCGTTGCCTGGCTGCATGCCATCCCGGATACATTTAAAGGATTAATGCTGGGGAATGAAGTGCTGGATGCGCTGCCCGTGCATGTACTCCGGCAGGGTAACGCCTGTATTGCCGAGTTGGGTGTGACTGTCGGCAGCTCTGGTTTTTCCTGGCAGGAGCAGGCGCTCACATCCGGCCAGCTCGCTGATTTTGCAAGTGTGATGGATTTCCCGCCGGGGTATACCACGGAGGTTTGCCCGGCCGCCCATGCGCTGATCGCCAGCCTGGCGAGTAGCCTGGAAGCCGGCGTTATCCTGATGATCGACTACGGGTTTCCGCGCAGCGAGTACTACCATCCGCAACGCAGCGAGGGCAGCCTGATGTGCCATTACCGGCATTACGCACACGGCGACCCGTTTTTATATCCCGGCCTGCAGGACATCACCGCGCATGTCGATTTCACGGGTATCGCTCAGGCTGGTGTAGAGAGCGACATGGAATTGCTGGGCTATGTCGGCCAGGCCCAGTTCCTGATTAACTGCGGCATCACCCAAGTATTGACGCGAGTTTCCCCTGCCGACGTTAGTGCTTACATACCCCTGGCATCGCAAGCGCAGAAGTTGCTGTCCCCGGCAGAAATGGGCGAATTATTCAAGGTGATTGCTCTAGGGAAACATTTTCCCGAATCGCTCATCGGCTTTGTACAAGGCGATAAAAGCCATACGCTGTAAGCCCCAACAGATATGCCCTGGGAGCCAATAGGCACGGCCTTTACAGGCCATCCGTTCTAGGGCTGATATAATGCGG
>JAZKEL010000390.1:0-1715 GCA_040387075.1 Pseudomonadota bacterium | reverse complement strand
AGTTGCTCGAATTGGCGGGCCGACAAATTAATTGCCACACGATTGATATGCGTAAGCCCCGCCGCATGCCAAACTTGCATTTGCCGACAAGCGGTACGCAACACCCATTCTCCCAAAGGCAGGATCAAACCCGAACTTTCCGCCATAGGGATGAATACGTCGGGGAAAAGCAGACCCTGTTCCGGATGATTCCAGCGCACCAAGGCTTCTACAGCAATCATGCGCCCAGAGGCTACGTTAATCTGCGGTTGATAGAACAGCACTAATTCATCCCGTACTAATGCCTGGTGCAACTGATTCTCCAACAGTAGCCGATTTTTGGCATCCCGATTCAGGTCCGATGTGAACTGGCAGTAGCTATTGCAGCCCTGAGCCTTGGCGTGATACATGGCAGCACCGCATTTTTCAGAAGCGAGGCGACATCGCTGCCATCATCCGGATAAAGGCTGATGCCGATACTGGAAGTGATGTGCAATTCCTGACCCGCAAGATGATAGGGCTGTGCGAGCGCGCTAAGTATTTTTTCTGCGCAGAGCACGGCTGAAGCCGCTTTCATTCCTTTGATAACAATACTGAATTCGTCTCCGCCCAGACGCGCGACGATATCGTTGGTTCGAACGCTCGACTTCAAACGGACGGTTACGTCCAACAACATCTGATCTCCCGTTTCAGGGCCAAGGGTATCATTGATAGTATTAAAGCCGTCAAGATTAATCAGCAGTACGGCAAGGCTGCTTTTATTCATGTGCGCACCTTCGATGGCATGTGCAATCTGCGCGTGCAGGGCAAAGCGGTTGGGCAGCAATGTCAGTGAGTCAACGTTAGTAAGGACGTGGATTTTTGCCTTCTGCTCTTTATTCAGAAGGCGCAATGAATGCATGGTTTCCAGCATATTGGCGGACAGCACCGTCAGCAGAGGCAGCAGCAAAGAGCTTTCCTGTTTCAGCCAGTGGAGCAGGCTCAGATGGATAACATAAACAACGAATGCCGCACCGATGCTGATTGCCGCACCGGCAAGTGCAGGCCTGCGGGGCTGCCATATCAATAGCAGCGCAGGGACAAGCGCGATGAACAGCAACCCCGCTGTCCAGTACCAGCGGGGTGGAGTAAGCACGAGATTTTGCGCTAGGGATTGATGGGTAATGGCCAGTACATAGAGACCATTTATTTCACCCACCGGGGTATGAACTCGGTCGGCAAAGATAGTGGTACTGCCGATGAAAACGGTTTTACCGCGAATCATAGCTGGGGTCAATTCCTGGCCGGGCGACCCCAGCATTGCCATCGCGATACGTGAAAAGGGCATGGACAGCACTGAGTTCGGATTGCTCGGGTAGAAGAGATGGACAGCGCCCTCCTTATCCGTAGGCCAGTTAAAGGGGCCGACTTGCATGCCACCACCCGGGATGAAACGCACCGGTGGGTGGGGTGCCCCAGAAAAATGCGCAGCGAGAGGCAAGCTTGGGATAACCTGACCGTCAATACGGTGGAATAGCGGTAAGCGACGCAAAATGCCATCTCGATCCACCTGCACGGACACCACGCCAATACCTGCATAGCCAGGCACAGGTTGGGTAAATGACGCTAACGGTAATTGGATTGCTGACCATGAGTAAGACGGCAATCCATACGGGACATCCCAAGTCAAACCGTGCAGATCGGTGAGCACCTGTTCTTCGCCCTCAGTTTCACTGCGCATGGTAGCGGCAAGCACC
>JAZKEL010000389.1:5668-8103 GCA_040387075.1 Pseudomonadota bacterium | reverse complement strand
CACATCTGGCTGGCGGGCATCTCCATCGGCGGCTATATCGCCATGGCCTATGCCGATCGTTATGCCGGCCAGGATTCAGTTCACCTGGCGGGCCTGCTGTTGCTGGCACCATATCCCGGCAGTCGGATTGTCACCAACGAGATCATGAAAGCAGGCGGCTTGCAGGCCTGGTCGCTGCAGGACGGCGACGTGACCGACGCCGAACGCCGCAACTGGCACTGGCTGAAAACCCACGCCGGCATCGACACGCCCACCTACCTGGCATACGGCACCGAAGACCGCTTTGCCGACGGCCATGCGCTGATGGGAACATCGCTCGCAGAGTCGCATGTGTATTGCATCCCAGGCGATCACACCTGGCCCGCCTGGCAGAAAATGTGGCACAATTTCCTGGATACGCATTCGGGATCATTTGCCATGGACACCAGCAAACCTCGCCGCCCATCGGATAGCGGAAATATCGATGCCACACCGCTTGAACCTGCCGCTTTAGCTGCGGCCGATATCCCGCATACACTACCCGCCACGACACAGAAATGGCAGCCTGCGTTGCTGCTCAAACTTTCCCTGTTGCTGCATGTGCTGGCGATCATTGCCGTGATGGTGATGCCCGCCGCATGGCCGTGGATACTGGCGGTGGTACTGGCCGACCATGCCGTCGTCGTCATCGCCGGCCTGCTGCCGCGCAGCACCTGGCTGGGGACCAACTGGACAAAACTGCCTGCCAGCGCTGCGGCACGCAATGAAGTGGCGCTGACCATAGACGACGGCCCTAACCCGGCGGTCACCCCGCAGGTGCTGGATGTACTGGAACGTTACCAGGCCAGGGCCACGTTCTTCTGCATAGGCGAGAAAGCGCAACGCTACCCTGAGCTCTGCCGCGAGATCGTGCGGCGCGGCCATGCCGTGGAAAACCACAGCCAGCACCATTACCTGGATTTTTCGCTGTACGGCGTCAAGCGCATCACCCGGGAAGTGGAGGCAGCACAGGACACCCTGGAAGCCATCACCAGCCAGCGTCCGCAATTTTTCCGCGCACCTGCAGGCCTGCGCAATATATTCCTGGATATCGTGCTGGTGCGCTCACGCTTGCGCCTTGCCAGCTGGTCGGTACGCGCCTTCGATACCAAGGTCGGCAATCCCGTCAAAGTGCGTGACAAATTATTAAGCAGGCTGCGGCCTGGCGCCATCCTGCTCTTGCATGACGATAACTCTGCACAGACCAGTGCCGATACGCCGGTGATCCTGGAAGTGCTGCCAGGCCTAATTGAGCATGCGTTACGCGCCAAACTGCGCTTCGTTACCCTGCGCGAGGCGGCGCTATGAAGATGAGACATAAAGCTGCCATGCCGCTGGAAAGCGCATCATTACTGTTTCCCAGGGTCATAGAGCCAGCATCAGTACGTAGCCGCAGCGGGATACGCGGTATGATATCCATCACGCTGGCAAGCCTTACCCGCATTCGATTCCCGCACATTCGCCCCCAACGCATTCGAAAGTTGAATTTTTCTTGAAGCCATTACTGCTCTCGCACTTCACCGCCACCAGCTGCATAGGCCAAGGTCTACAGGCGACATTGACCTCCTTGCGCGAGCGGCGCAAAGCCCTTAAGCCATGCGCTTTCGAGACGGTGGACCTGCCGACGTTCATCGGCGAAGTGGACGGCATCGACGCTGTCAGGATGCCCATCGGCCTGGGGGAATACGATTGCCGCAATAACCGGCTAGCCCAGCTCGGGCTGGAGCAGGACGGCTTTATCGACGCCGTGAAAGCGGCGATTTCCAAATACGGCAATGAACGGGTGGGCGTGTTCATGGGCACCAGCACCTCCGGCATCCTGGAAACCGAAGTGGCGTTCCGCCTGCGCGACCAGGTCACCGGCATGCTGCCCGACGATTTCATCTACCGCAAAACGCAGAATACATTTTCCGTGGCCGATTTCACCCGTGAATTCTTCCACCTGAAAGGCCCGGCCGTCGCGGTTTCTTCCGCATGCTCCTCCAGCGCCAAGGTATTTGCCTCGGCGCGCCGCATGATAGAGGCCGGGCTGATCGATGCCGCCATTGTCGGCGGTGTGGATACGCTGTGCCTGACCACCTTGTACGGCTTCAATTCGCTGGGCCTGCTCTCCACCCAGGCGTGCCGCCCCTACGATGCCGAACGCGACGGCATCTCCATCGGCGAAGCAGCCGCGTTCGTGCTGCTGGAACGCCCTTACGCAGATATGCCGGAGGATTCGGTATTGCTGCTGGGCATAGGCGAATCCAGCGATGCCTACCATATGTCATCGCCGCACCCGGAAGGGCTGGGTGCGCGCATGGCCATGCAGCAGGCGCTGGATACTGCCGGCCTGGCAGCTGAAGACATCGACTACATCAACCTGCACGGTACTGCGACGCAAAGCAACGATGCGGCCGAGGCCAAGGCGGTGACCG
>JAZKEL010000389.1:0-5658 GCA_040387075.1 Pseudomonadota bacterium | reverse complement strand
CGCTGCAGCACGGATTTGTCCCCGGCGGGCTGAACACTAAAACGCGTGATCCTGCTATTGCGCTTAACTACCTGCTGGACAACCAGCCACTGGCGGCGCAAAAGATCATCAGCAACTCCTTTGGTTTCGGCGGTACCAACTGCAGTCTTGTCTTCGGGCTGGCGAGCAGTTCGGCATGGCAATGACTCATATCAAATCAGGCACTATCTTAACCAGGCAATCATGACCAGATGCTGAACCAACATCCCGACAACGCTGCAGCAAACCCTAGCGGATTGACGGCCTATATTGAAGGCATCGGCCTTCTCGGCCCCAGCCTGGCCAACTGGCCGAGCAGCCGTGCCATACTCACCGGCGGCCAACCCTACCAGCCGGAAAGAACGGTGATCCCGGCGCCCGAGCTGTTGCCCGCAGCAGAACGCAGGCGCGCCAGTGCCATCGTCAAGCTTACGCTTGCCACGTCGCTGGAAGCCATCGCCCAGGCCAAGCTGCAGGATGCCAGCCTGCCCAGCGTGTTTTCCTTCTCCAACGGCGACGGCGTCAACTGCCACAGCATCTGCGAAATGCTGGCCTCGGACGACAGGCAGATCTCGCCGACGCGCTTCCATAACTCGGTACACAACGCCGCTGCCGGCTACTGGAGCATCGCCACCGGCACCATGGCCACGTCTTCGGTGCTGTGCGCCTACGATGCCAGCTTCGGCGCGGGCCTGCTGGATGCGATCACACAGGTGGTGGTAGACGACACGCGCTGCATACTGATGGCGAGCGACACCGACTACCTGGAACCCATGCGCAGCAAACGCCCCATCCCCGACAACTTCGGAATTTCGCTGGTGCTGGCACCTCAGCGCAGCCGCCAGTCGATTGCGCAGATCAAGGTGAGCATCTGCCACGACCAGCCTTACCAGTTCTACGATAACGACCTTGAAACCTTGCGCCTGGCGATCCCTGCTGCACGCGGCCTGCCGCTGTTGCGCAGCATCGCCCAGCAGAAAGCAGGACAGGTAGTGCTGGATTACCTGGATGAAACACGCTTGTGCATCGAGATTTCACCATGTTAGCAAGCCAGTGCTGAACCGCCAGGTAGATCATGACTGGATCGCCAGCCATATCCCGCACCAGGGCACTATGTGCCTGCTGGATAGCGTGACGGATTGGAACGAAGAGCAGATCCGCTGCGTCGCCAGCAGCCACCTCGCCGCCGCTAATCCTTTACGTGCCCATGGCCGACTGGGCATCGCCTGCGGTATCGAATACGCGGCACAGGCCATGGCCGTGCATGGCGCACTGCTTGCCCCGCCCGGCAGCGAACGTCCGCGCGCAGGCTACCTGGTCAGCGTACGCGGCGTGAAGCTGCATGCCTCCAGGCTGGACGATATCGCTGCGACATTGGACATCACAGCTGTCAGCATCATGCGCAACGATAACAATATCCTTTACCAGTTCGCCCTCAGCGCTGACGGGAAAGTGCTGCTGGAAGGACGCGCCACCGTGGTGATGAATGCGGATGCACTGGTTTTGACTACAGGAAAGAATCCATGAAAACGACAACTAAACGAGCCCTGGTCACCGGCGGTAGCGGCGGTATAGGCGGTGCCATCTGCAGGCGACTGGCAGCCGATGGCTGCCATGTGTACATCCATGCCAATAATGGAATAGAAGCGGCAGAGCAGCTGGCATTGTCCATCAAGGCCGATGGAGGAAGCGCGGAAGCATTGCGTTTCGACGTGACGGACATCGCGCAGGTCAGCGCCGTGCTGAGCCCGCTGGTGGAGGATGAGCCTATCCAGATACTGGTGAACAATGCCGGTATCCATGACGATGCGGTCTTCCCCGGCATGAGCCCGCACCAGTGGCACCGCGTTATCGACGTATCGGTCAACGGCTTCTATAACGTCACGCAGCCGCTGATGATGCCCATGATCCGCAGTCGCTGGGGGCGCATCATCAATGTATCGTCAATCGCCGGCATCACCGGCAACCGCGGCCAGACCAACTATTCGGCGGCCAAGGGCGCGTTGAATGCCGCCACCAAGGCGTTGTCGCAGGAAGTCGCCAGCAGGGGCATCACCGTCAATGCCGTTGCCCCCGGCATTATCGATACGTCCATGAGCGAGAGCACATTCGACGCACAAGCCATTGCCGCCATGGTGCCCATGAAACGCGCCGGAACTGCGGTCGAGGTTGCCGATCTGATCGGCTTCCTTGCCTCACCGCAAGCCGGTTACATCAGCGGGCAGGTCATTTCGATCAACGGCGGCATGATCTAGCATCATTTTCCGGGCGATTTGCTTCGCCCCACATCCATCGATCCACACCTATTCGGAATATTTGTCACGTCCTATATACCAGCGTGACCATTGTCACCATTATTGCCCCTGAAGCGGTGTAGTATCCGTATATGCATAGTTTCATATGCGCCTGTCACCCTTGTTAAGCCCTAAGGACGTGTGCTTTGAAACTATTCCCGAACGTAGCCAGCGCGCAACACCATCGTTACGCTTTAAGATTCACCACCGCTTTCTTGATCATCGGTGTGCTGTGGGTTCTTTTCAGCGACATCATCATCACCCACCTGTTAGCCGATACCGACCTGTTTGCAAGCTACCTGCATTACAAACGCCTGGTCAATGTATCGATGACCGGCCTTTTGCTGTATTTCCTGGTGCGCAAGACCCTGCAGCAGATAAAGACCCAGCACACGCTGAACGCCGGTATAGATCACTGGAAGTTTGTGCTGGAAGGCCCCGGCGACGGCGTCTGGGACTGGGATCTGGTATCCGGCCAGATTGAACTTTCCGCCCGCTGGAAAGAGATATTCGGTTACCCGGACGTCAATCTCGGCACGAGCAGGAAAGAATTAGGCAAGCTGGTACACCCGGAAGATATAAATCAGGCAAGGCAGGAAGTCGAATCCTTCATTAAAGGCGAGGCCGAGGTGCTGGCATCGGAATTCCGGCTGCTATGTGCTGACGGTTCCTGGCGGTGGGTACTGAGCAGGGGGATGCTGTTTTCAGAGACGCTCGGCGGTAAACCCACCCGCCTGATCGGTACGCACACCGACATCAGCGCGCGCAAGCTTTCCGAAGAGAAATACTTTCACCTTGCCCACTATGACCAGACCACGCGGTTGCCGAACCGCGTGCTATTCCTGGATCGCCTGGCGACGGACGTCAAAAGGGCAGCCCGGAGCAGCCAATCCATCACGCTGTTCTATCTCGACCTGGATAAATTCAAGGAGGTCAACGACACACTGGGCCATGAGGTCGGCAACCTGCTATTGCAGGAAACGGGCGACCGACTAACCAGTTGCGTGCGCGCCGCCGACACCGTGGCCCGCATGGGCGGCGATGAGTTTGCCGTGATCCTCAACAGCCTGGATGACCTGTTCACGGCGGAACGCATTGCGCAGGCCATCCTTGCGAAGATGGCCGAGCCCTTCAACCTTGAGGGCAATGTCATCTACATCACCTGCAGCATCGGCATCAGCGTGTATCCGCAGGACGGCGAAAACCTCGAAGTCCTCATGAACAATGCCGACCAGGCCATGTACGCCGCCAAGATGCGTGGCCGCAACTGCTATAACTACTTTACCGCCTCGCTGCAGGACATTGCCACGCGCCGCATGCACCTGGTGAACGACCTACGGCTTGCCACATGCAATAACGAATTCAAGCTGTACTACCAGCCTATAGTGGAACTGGCGACCGGCAAGGTACATAAAGCAGAAGCGCTGATCCGCTGGCAGCATCCGACACGCGGACTGGTAAGCCCGGGCGAGTTCATCCCCATCGCCGAAAATACCGGCCTAATCGTCGAGATCGGGCAATGGGTATTCGAAGAATCAGCCAGGCAGGTGAAATAATGGCGGTCCCACCACCCCGACTTCCAGATCAGCATCAACAAGTCGCCTATCCAGTTCAAGAGCGAAAGCGGCTGCCACCAGGACTGGATAGACCACTTGGTATCGAATGGCCTACCCGGGGAAAGCATCGTGATCGAGATCACCGAGGGCCTGTTGCTCGATGCCAACGGCCCCATCATCGACCAGCTCAACGGCTTCCGGGCATCCGGCACCCAGATCGCCATCGACGATTTCGGGACCGGCTATTCCTCGCTGGCCTACCTGAGGAAATTCGAGATGGACTACGTCAAGATCGACCAGTCGTTCACCTTCAATATCACCACCAGCCAGAGCGACCTGGCCTTGTGTGAGGTCATCATCCTCATGGCCAGCAAACTGGGCATGAAGGTCATCGCGGAAGGCATAGAGACCCAGGAGCAACTCGATTTACTGGTGGGCTTGGGGTGTGATTACGGCCAGGGTTATTTTTTCTCGAAACCCATCCCTGCAGGGGAGTTTGAAACTCACTTCATCGCCGCTTGATGTTGCCCAGGCATCATTTGCCAAGTTGCCTGCAAATCACTGCATGAATAACGCAAGTCATTAGCGATACATCATCATCGGGAATTACTCCCCCTATTTGCCGGGACTAATTCACTGATAAATATCGGCGCTTTTCCTTATATTCGATGCATGAATGTTGGATCTCCAGTTCATATCTCCTTCCTAATAATCGCCGGCTGCAAAGCCGGCATTTTTTTATCCCCGTATCTAATCCAGCAGGAACTGCCATGAACCCAGCCCTCAAACAATTATCCATCCTTGTTGCGGCGACCGTTTGTTCGATCGCATTGATATGGCCGGTAGCGTCCGCTGCAGGGCAGGGGGTTGCCTACGTCTCCAACCAGCAAGGCGGGGTCAACGTCATCGACCTGGCCACACTTAAGTCCAGCGGCACGATCGATATCAAGGGCAAAAGCCCGCGCGGCATCGGCATCACCGCAGACGGCAAGCTGCTGATCACGGCCAACAAGGACGATGGCAATATCTCCGTCATCGACACCATGACCGGGGAACTGGTCAGGCATATCGCCGTGGGCAAGAATCCTGAGTTTGTCCGGGTTCTGGGCGATAAAGTGTTCGTATCCACCGAGCCAAGTTCCAATGGCGGGCCGCCCACTCCTGGCGAAGATGAAGACGACGATGATGCCGAGAAGATACCGGCCAGGATCGCCGTGGTGGATTTGAAACTAGGCAAGAAACTGCGTGAGATCGTGGGCGGGCCGGAGACCGAGGGCATCGAATTCTCCGCCGATGGCAAGCAGTTGATCATCACCAACGAAGCGGACAACACGCTTACCGTGCATAGCATCAGAACCGGCAAGCTGCTGAAGACCATCTCCACTAGAAAATACGGCGACCGCCCACGCGGCATTAGACTAGCGCCGGACGGCAAACATTTCGTCGCCACGCTAGAATTCGGCAATAAATTCCTGGTGCTGGATAAGCACTACCGGGTGGTCAAGGCCGTTGCTACCGGCAATGCGCCCTATGGGATCTCGTATGACCGCAGCGGCAAACTGATCTACGTATCCGCAGCCAAGGATAAGTTGCTGCAGGTGTACGATGCGACCAGCTATAAGAAGGTGAAGGAAGTCGCCACCGGCAACCGCTGCTGGCATTTCAGCTTTACCCCGGACGACAGGCAGTTGCTGCTGGCCTGCGGCAAGTCGGACAGCGTGCTGGTGTTCGACGTTGCAACGCTGCAAAAGACAGGCGAATTGCCTGCGAGAGAAAGGTCGCATCTGCAG
>JAZKEL010000388.1:0-2597 GCA_040387075.1 Pseudomonadota bacterium | reverse complement strand
TTAAGCTCCGGGCGGTCCACCAGGTCGGGGATCGCCATCAGCCGCACCAGGTTCACCAGGCCATTCACCTGGTATAAGTCTTCCTGGCCCAGGCCGAACTGGCCAAGCAGGAAGCTGGACATCTCGGCCGGGCAGCTGTCGGCGACTTCCAGGCGCACGCCGTCGCCGTACTGGCGGTGCGGCAGTTCGCCCTGCAATGCCAGGCGCAAATCCTTGGTTTCCTCGTCGTCCATGTTGAGGTCGCTGTCGCGCGTCAGGCGGAACTGGTAACAGCCCTTTACCTGCATGCCGGAAAACAGCTCATGCACATGCGCGTGAAGGATGGAAGACAGGAAGATAAAGCTGTATTCGCTGCCCGCCACCTCGGCTGGCAGTCGGATGACACGCGGCAGGGCGCGCGGAGCCTGCACGATAGCCACACCGGAGTTGCGACCGAAGGCATCCTTGCCTTCCAGCTCGACGGCGAAATTCAGGCTCTTGTTCAGTACGCGCGGGAAGGGATGCGCCGGATCCAGGCCGATAGGTGTCAGGATAGGCATCAGCTCGCGGAAGAAATAGCTCTTGATCCACTCGCGCTGGGCGTCGTTCCAGAAGCCGCGACGCAGGAAATGGATATCCTGCTCGGCCAGGCGCGGCAGCACCACGTCATTCAGTATCTTGTACTGGTGATCCACTAGCTCGTGGGCTTCCGCGCAGATCTTGCTCAGCACCTGCTTCGGCAACAAGCCGTCCGGGCCGGTCTGCAGGTCGTTGAAGCGTATCTGCTCCTTGACGCCCGCCACACGGACTTCGAAAAACTCGTCCATGTTGCTGCTGAAAATGGTGAGGAACTTGAGACGCTCAAGCAGGGGCACGCGCTCATCTTCGGCCTGCGCGAGGACACGGCGATTAAAGGCAAGGATGCCCAGTTCGCGGTTGATAAAGTAGTCGGGATTCAATTTATGTGGACGCAAATGAAAACCTTACTTTATGTCGGTAATGTTACAAAGCCATGACAGTTGTAACGAAAAAAGCGAGAAGATTTTGGCCTTCGAGCGGGATGTTTCAGGCCCGCTCATCGACGGTCATTACTCTTTAGGCGGTACGTAACCCTGTGCGGTGTCGGCGCCGCTACCGAAGAAATAGGCTTCGGTCTGCTGTGTCAGGTATTTGCGCGCGGATGGATCGGCCAGGCTCAGGCGGTTTTCGTTCACCAGCATGGTCTGCTGCTTGAGCCAGGTCGCCCAGGCCTCTTTGGAGACGCTCTCGTAGATACGCTTGCCGAGCTCGCCAGGGTAGGGCGGAAAGTCCATGCCTTCCGCTTCGCGGCCTAATTTAATGCATTTGATGGTACGTGCCATGGTGTTGACTCTGAGAAGGTAAATGGTAAGCGGCTATGATAGCGCAAGGCGCTGTTTCGCGCAGTAGGCATGCGCTGTATCGGAGCAGCCGCATTGAGGATTGTGCCGCGACTGCTGCAGTGTCAAGTACGCATGTAATTCAAGATCGTCGGCAATAGCACGGCACTCAGCACGCCGTTCATACCCATGGCCATGCTGGCGTACATGCCGGCTTCGTCGTTGATGCTGAAGGCGCGGGTGATGCCCAGGCCATGCGCGCCGACGCCGATGGCAGTGCCGCGCATCCACCAGGGTTTCAGGCGGATGGCGTTCATGATATACGGCGCCAGGATGGAGCCGATCATGCCGGTAGCAACGGCGAACACAGCGGTCAGCGTGGGCGATACGTGGATGCGCTCGGCGATGCCCATGGCGATGGGCGCGGTGACGGATTTGGCGTACATGCTGCCGACGATATTGTCGCCGGCACCCATGTAGGTGGCGATGAGTACCGCGCTGGCGACCGAGACGATGCTGCCGATGGTCAGCGCCAGCGTGATGGGCAGCAGCTTGCCTTTCAGGTCGTTACAGCCGCGGTATATCGGCACGGCCAAGGCTACCGTCGCGGTACCCAGCAAAAAGTGGATGAACTGCGCGCCCTCGAAATACTGTTTGTACGGCATGTCGATCAAGGTGATGCCCACTGTCACGATGAGCACCGTGACGCCTACCGGGTTCACGATCGGGTGGCGGTTGGATTTCACGTACAGCATGAAGGCAAACTGGTAGGCGGCCAGGGTGAGCACCAGGGCAAAGAGCGGGTTGCCGGAAAGGTAGACCCAGATTTCGGAGATCGGCAGGCGGTCATTCGTCATGATGCGTGGCCTTCCAGAATATCTTGAGCACCAGCCCGGTGACCGCGATGGTCAATACCACGCTCACCACCAGCGCAGTCGCTACTGCCAGCGCATGCGTCTGCAGATCCGGCAGGAACAGCACGACGCCCACCGAAGCCGGCACGAACAGTAGGCCCAAATGCTGGCGAAAGCTATCCGCTACCACCGCCAGCGGCTCATTCACGTGGCCCTTGATATGCAGGTAGCCGAATAAGAACAGCAGCCCGAGCACTGGGCCGGGAATGTTAGGTAACAGGAACTGGGACACTAGTTCGCCCAACCCTTGCCAGATAAACAGTTGAACCAGTCCATCAATCATATGCACCGTCTATCATTTAAGGTCGCTTGTCATGATTACTTTCCCCGGGTGTTTTCGACAATA
>JAZKEL010000387.1:0-3465 GCA_040387075.1 Pseudomonadota bacterium | reverse complement strand
CTCGTCTTCGTAATCCGGGTGCACGCCGACCGAGGCGAACACGTTGGGATATGCCTCTGCCAGGGCAAGCACCTGGGGGAAATCTTTCAGTGTCACCGATATGCACATGGCATGGCCCACCCCGTGATCGGCCATGGACTGGCGAACAGCGTCCATATTATTGGCAAGCTCGGGGAAATTAATGTGGCAGTGTGAATCAACAAGCATGGCTGGAGGTAGTGACGTTCCGTGACGTAAGACTATTAATTACTTGAATTACATGGTGTGTGTGGGGCGGGTGGATTTCAAGGCGCCACCCAGTATGCTTTCGATCTTGTTGCGTGCTTCCTGGCCGCCGTCTTTCTCGCTGAACTGGACGCCTATCCCCTGGGGACGGTTACTCTGGGCAACTGACGTGATCCAGACCACATGGCCGACCACTTTCAGCTTTACCGGGTCATCCACCAGGCTCAACAGCATGAATACTTCATCGCCTATGCTGTATTGCTTGTTGGTGGGGATGAACAGGCCGCCGCCTTTGACGAAGGGCATGTAGGCGGCATACAGCGCGGCCCTCTCCTTTATGGCCAGCGACAATACGCCTGGCTTGGGAGCGGATGCTGGCGCGGCTTCGGCGGGAGTGGCTTCTGTGCTCATGATTCCTTACCGCTCCGATCTTTATCCATGATACGTAACATAGTGCGTAAATGCCCTGTCATCGAGTAGTGGTAGACGATAATTGCTTCTTAAAAAGCTGCGTGTAATTCAACAGGATATTCTCCAGCTGCAACTCGTTGTTAAGCGGATGCGATGCCGATTTCCTGGCCTCATTCAGTTTGCGCTCAAAATCCAGCAATAGCCCCAAGTCTACCCTTTCAGCCAGCGCTTGCAAAGGAGCGGCATGATCCGCATGGTAGCGCGGATGTATGCCGGAACGGCTGCCGAGCAAGTCGTAACACCATTTCTGCAATACCTGGATTGCGGCATCCATGCCAAGCGCGGCGCACAAGGGTGCCAGCGAGAACACATCCATCCTGGCACCCAGCGAAAGCTGCTTCCAAAGCGGCATGAACTGGGTAATGCCGATATCTGCATTAGCCAGTACCGTCAAAGGCGATTCGCCAGCGTAATCCAGCTGCTTTGCCGCCTCTTTGATTCCCTGCGCCGTTAACCATGCAACCGCCGCATCGCGGTCCGGCATCGGCATATCCACTTTATGACAGCGACTGGTGATGGTCGCCAGCAGGCGTTGCGGCTGATGGCTGACCAGGATGAAAATAACGCCGGCCGGCGGCTCTTCCAGCATTTTCAACAACGCATTGGCGGATGTCTGGTTGAGTGCCTCGGCCGGCGATATCAGCGCAATGCGGTAGCCGTCGCCATGGTGGCTGGATAACTCGAAAAAGGTGCCGAGCTCGCGGACTTGTGCAACGGATATCTGCGTCTTTTTGCCGGTTTTTGCGGGGGCAGGTGTCTCATCTTCGCCTGCCGATTCCTGCTCGGGGCTCAATTGCCGGAAATCGGGGTGGTTGTCTTGCGCAAACCAACCGCAGCTGGCGCAAACACCGCAAGCGAAGCCGCGTGCCAATGGTGCTTCGCAGAGCAGTGCATTGGTAAATGCCTGCGCGAAATCCTGTTTGCCGATTCCGCTTTTGCCGCGAAGTAACAGGGCATGCGGCAGGCGTTTGCGCGATGCTATCAGCCTGTCCCATAGCGCTTCCTGCCAGGGATATATCGATGGCGGCGTATTGTTCACGGCCGGATCACTCATGAAGGCCTGCTCATATCGATTGCAGCAACTCTTCGATGGTTTGCTTCACCGCGTCCAGCGGCCGGTTGGCGTCGATGATGCGGAAACGCTGGGGGAACTGGCGCGCACGTTCGAGGTAGGCATTGCGGATGCGCGTAAAGAATTCGACGCTTTCCGCCTCGAATTTATCCGGCTCGCGTGCATTGGCAAGGCGTTGCACGCTCACTTCTACCGGCACATCGAACAGCAACGTCACATCAGGCTGCAATTCGCCCTGTACCCAGTGTTCGAGCGCGACTATCTTCTCTGACGGCACTCCCCTGCCCCCGCACTGGTAGGCAAACGTGGCATCCGTAAAACGGTCGGACAGCACATAGGCACCCCTGGCGAGCGCAGGTTTGATGACCTGGGCAAGATGCTCATTGCGGGCAGCAAACATAAGCAGGGTTTCCGTCTCAGGCGTCATCGCCTCGTGCAGCACTATTTCCCTTAAACGTTCTCCCAGGCTGGTTCCGCCGGGTTCGCGGGTGGACACCACTTCGATGCCACGTGCTTTAAGCGCTTTTATGATAGTGGGGATGTGCGTGCTTTTGCCGGCGCCGTCCATGCCTTCCAGGGTGATGAACTTACCGTGCATTATTGTCGCCTCAACTGGTACTTGACTACGGCACGGTTATGTTCGGCCAGGGTGGAAGAGAAGGCATGGCTGCCATCGCCTTTGCCTACGAAGTATATGGCCTGCGTTTTGGCAGGATGCAGCGCTGCTTCGATGGCGGCCAAGCTAGGCATGGCGATGGGCGTGGGCGGTAATCCGCTTCGGGTATAGGTGTTGTAGGGGGTGTCGGCTAGCAAGTCCTTTTTGCGGAGATTGCCGTCATAATCCAGGCCTAATCCATAGATCACTGTGGGATCGGTCTGCAGGCGCATGCCGATGCGCAGGCGATTGAGGAACACGCCCGCTATTTGAGGGCGTTCAGAAGCCTTGCCGGTCTCTTTTTCTACTATCGATGCCATGATCAATGCTTTGTAGGGGGTGTCATACGGCAATCCCGGCGCCCTGTTCATCCATGCCGCGTGGAGCTTGACCTGCATGGTCTGGTAAGCGCGCTTCAGTATTTCGCGGTCGCTCGAATTGCGGTTAAAGAAATACGTGTCGGGGAAGAACAGTCCTTCCGGTACCAGTTCCGGCACGCCGATGTCGGTGAGTATCTCTTCGTCGGTGTATGCCATGGTCATGTGCCGGATGTCATCGTTGGCATTCAAGGCGGCCCGCATCTGCGCGAAGGTCCAGCCTTCGATAAACGTTATGCTGGCAAGCGAGGTGTCGCCGTTGGTCAGCATGGTCATCAGCGCCAGCGGCGTCGTTCCCGGCTTAACCAGGTAATTGCCGGTTTTCACCTGGCCGGCACGTCCTAAAACCCTGGCCATGATCTCGAATATCCACTGGTTATCCAGCACGCCCTGCTGCACCAATTGCTGGCTGACGCTGCGCATGCTGCCGGGCTTAATGGTAAGTTCGATGGACTCAGTCTGGTTGTTGAGCGGAGATAAGGCGAAATAGCCTACCCATGCAGCCAGCAATAAGCCCAGGATGACGAAGAGAGTGATCAGGCGTTTTATAAACAGCATGTTATTCCTGTAACAACGAACGCAGCGTGGAAGCCAACTGCTGTTTTGGCCAATGTTTTTCGGGTAGGGACCGCACCTGCCATGCACCGAAGAGGCTGTTGCAGACG
>JAZKEL010000386.1:0-12234 GCA_040387075.1 Pseudomonadota bacterium | reverse complement strand
GGGCTGGCGATACTGTAGGCGCGCGTCAGCGGCTTGTCATCCACCATCAGGCCGATCATCACGAACTGGCCGTTCTCGAAGCGCAGGCCGGGGTCGCGCGTGGTCCTGAAGCTGAATAGTGTGTCGTTCCAGTGGTGTACGCTTAATACGCGTTCGGTTGCAAGCTTGCTCATAGATGCCTTTAAAAATTCTGTCTATAGTAGTAGATGGTTAATGCCTGGTTTTAGTGTATCAATTTAATTCTGCGGTAAGCGCCGGCACTGCCTCAAACAGGTCGGCCACGAGGCCGTAATCCGCGACCTGGAAAATGGGGGCGTCCGGATCCTGGTTGATGGCGACAATCACTTTGCTTTCTTTCATGCCGTAGGTGTGCTGTACGGCGCCGGATACGCCAACCGCTATATACAATTCGGGCGCTACCACGACACCGCTCTGGCCGACCTGGATTTCGTTGGGCGCAAAGCCGGCATCGACAGCGGCGCGGGTCGCACCCAATGCGCCGCCCAGTTTATGCGCAAGCGGTGACAGCACCGCCTCGAATTTTTCCGCACTGCCAAGCGACCGGCCGCCGGAAACCACCACTTTCGCGGTACCCAGTGCAGGGCGATCCGACTCGACATGGCTTGCGCTGATCCAGCGCGATTTCCCGCTCGCGGCCGGGACATCCATGCCCATCACTTCCGCATTGCCGCCCGTTGCCGCCAGTGCGAAATTACTGCCGTGCACGGTCAGCACCTGGATGGCGTCGGCACTTTGCACGGTGGAATAGAGGCTGCCTGCGTAAATGGAGCGCGTGTAGGTGTTGCCAGCCTTGATCTCCAGCACATCGGAAATCATGGCCACATCCAGCAGGGCTGCTGCACGCGGCAGGATATTACGGCTGAACGCGCTGTGCGTCGCCAGGATAACCTGGTAATTCTTGCCGATGGCGGCGATGATGCCGGCCGCGTCTTCTGCCAGGAGATGTCCCAAGTGCGCTGCTTCTGCCTTGATCACCTGCGCGACGCCTTGAATTGCCGCTGCCTGGCTTGCGATGCTAGCTACATTGCTGCCGGCCACCAGTACGTGTACCGGCAGGTTCCATGTTTGTGCCGCACTCACTGCGTGGTATACCGCAGGGCTTAGCTGGGTGCCTTCGTATTCGGCCAGTACCAGTATGCTCATTATTTATTCCCTTTCAAATCCATGCCGTGTTCCGTGCGAAGTTTCTCCAGCAACTCCTGTACGCTGCCGACTTTGATGCCGGGCTTGCGCACCGGCGGTTCGCTGACCTGCACTTGCTTCAGCCTGGGGGAAGCATCCACGCCCAGGTCGTTCGCACTGATGGTCTCGATGGGTTTTTTGCGTGCCATCATCAGGTTGGGCAGTTTCACGAAGCGTGGCTCGTTCAGGCGCAGGTCGGCGGTCAGCACGGCGGGCAGGGTGACGGCGATTTGTTCGCTGCCGCCATCTATCTCGCGCGTCACCACCGCCTCGTTATTTTGGATGGCAAGCGTAGAGGCAAACGTTCCCTGGCCATACCCTAGCAGGCCCGCCAGCATCTGCCCGGTCTGGCCGGCGTCGTCGTCGATCGCCTGCTTGCCGAGGATCACCAGGCTAGGCTGCTCGCGCTCCACCACGGCTTTCAGTAACTTGGCTACGCCCAGGGGCTGCAACACTGCGTCGCTTTCCACCAGTACGGCGCGATCCACGCCCATTGCCAGGGCATGCCTGAGCACATCCTGGTTGATGCTGCCGCCTAGCGTGACTGCCACAATCTCGGTGGCGATGCCTTTTTCCTTAAGGCGCAATGCTTCCTCGATGGCATTCTCATCGAACGGGTTTACCCCCATCTTCACATTGTCGATGTCGACATTGGAGCCGTCCGGCTTGATGCGCACCTTGATGTTGTAATCCACTACACGCTTGATTGCGACCAGTACTTTCATGCAAATCCCTTGAACAGACTTATAAAACCAAGATTTAAAAGAATAGCGTTTAATTGCCTTAATGACTTAATAATTTTTTGTAATAAGTATAAAGGAAAGCCGGTTAATAACTAAAACGGCTAACTGGGCCGACTGAACCCAGCTGAACCGGCATTTTACCGTGATGCCAAATTGCGCGCTATTGTACAGAACGTTATAATATTTATTTAATGGATTATTTAGATAATATATATCTGTTAACTAGATAAATGACGATCCTTTTCATTCAACGCAGTATCTACCTGCCATGAAATTCAGCCTTCGCCAGCTTGAGGTGTTCGTTGCCATCGGGCGCACGGATAGCGTATCGCGTGCAGCAGAAGAGTTGCCCTTATCGCAATCGGCGACCAGCACGGCGCTGGGCGAGCTTGAACGCCAATTCAACCTGCAACTGTTCGATCGCGTAGGCAAGTCGCTGCGCCTGAACGAAACCGGCCGGCAATTGCTGCCGCATGCCATAGAACTGATTAACCGAGCCAGGGAAATCGAGGATTTACTGGAAGGGCGCTCGGGATTCGGTCCCTTGAATATTGGCGCTACCCTCACGGTGGGTAATTACCTGGCGACGCTGATCGTGGCTAATTTCCTGCAGAAGCACCCGCAGAGCAAAGTCAGGCTGCAAGTGCATAATACCAGCGCCATCGTGCAGAAGGTCGCCAATTATGAACTCGACCTTGGCCTGGTGGAAGGCGATTGCCAGCATCCCGACATCGAGGTGCTGCCGTGGATAGAGGATGAACTGGTGGTGTTCTGCGCACCGGAACATCCGCTGGCGGGAGCAGCGCAAGTCAGCACGAAACAGCTATTGGCCGAAGCCTGGATATTGCGCGAACAAGGCTCGGGTACCCGTGAAACCTTCGAACGGGCTTTCGGCCATCATGCCGCGCTGGATATCAGGCTTGAACTCGAACATACGGAAGCCATCAAACGTGCCGTTGAATCGGGCCTGGGCATAGGCTGCATCTCGCGCCTGGCACTCAAGGATGCGTTCCGCCGCGGCAACCTGGTGCCCTTGAATACCCCACAGCTTGAACTGGTCCGCCATTTTTATTTCCTTTGGCACAAACAGAAATACCAGAGTGCCGGCATGCGGGAGTTCCTGGCCTTGTGCAAATCCATGACGGCAGGCGTTACCCGCAGCGATGAAGTGAATATCCCCTTCATTACCGCATAAGAGGTGCATGCTTGGCCTACACATTGGTAAAATAGCGGGATTACTACTGGGCTGGATAATGTGGGCAAGATAATGGTCAGGGACAGCGATGCAACGTGATGTGATGAATTACGATATTTTGATAGTCGGTGCGGGCCCCGCGGGGCTGTCTGCTGCTATTCGCCTTAAGCAGCTGGCCATGGCCGGCGAACGTGAACTGAGCGTATGCGTACTGGAAAAAGGGGCGGAAGTCGGTGCCCATATTTTTTCCGGCGCTGTGATCGACCCCATCGCGCTGGATGAACTGATCCCCGACTGGCGTGAGCAAGGTGCGCCGCTGCATACACAGGTCACGACCGATGATTTCCTGCTGCTCAGCGAGGAGAAATCATGGTCTGTCCCGCATGCACTCATGCCGCCGCTGATGAACAACGCCGGCAATTATATCGTCAGCCTTGGCGATGTCTGCCGCTGGCTCGGCCAGCAGGCGGAAAACCTGGGGGTAGAGATCTACGCAGGGTTTGCCGCCCAGGAAATGCTGTACAACGAACAGCAACAGGTCATCGGCGTCATCACCGGCGATATGGGAAGGAATGCGCAAGGCGAACCCACCGCACAATTTACCCAGGGTATCGAGATCCAGGCACGCTATACCTTTATCGCGGAAGGCACGCGCGGCTCACTGACGCGCCAGCTGGAAAGCAAATACGACCTGGGTCGTAACGCTTCCCCGCAAAAGTACGGCCTCGGTTTCAAGGAAGTGTGGCGCGTCAAGCCTGAACAGCACAAGCCTGGTGCCGTGCAGCACACCCTAGGCTGGCCGCTCAAGGCCGATACCGGTGGCGGCTCCTTTATCTATCATTACGGCGACCGCCTGGTGTCCGTCGGTTTCGTCATCCACCTGGATTACCAGAACCCGCATTTATCCCTGTTCGATGAATTCCAGCGTTTCAAGACCCATCCTGAGATACGCGGCCTGCTGGAGGGAGCGCAACGCCTGAGTTATGGGGCCCGTGCTATCAGTGAAGGCGGGCTGCAGTCGTTGCCGGAGCTGGTCTTCCCGGGCGGGGCTCTCATCGGGTGCAGTGCCGGCATGGTGAATGTGCCGCGCATCAAGGGCTCCCATAACGCCATGAAGTCCGGCATGCTGGCAGCCGAGGCTGCGTTTGCCGAGATACAGGCCAATCCGGAGGGTGCGGCGGGCGAGTTGCTGAAAAGCTATCCGCAGGCGCTGCGCAATTCCTGGGTCTGGCGCGACCTGCATGCGATCCGCAATGTAAAGCCGATGCTGTCGCGCTTCGGTTCCTGGGTGGGCATGCTGCTGGCGGGGATGGAGATGTGGCTGTCAGCCGCGAATATACGCCTGCCATGGACGCTGTCACATAAGAAAAGCGATCATGCCTGCACGCGGCCTGCAGCGGACATGCCGAAGATCGCCTATGCCAAGCCCGACGGCGTATTGAGTTTCGATAAGCTGAGCTCGATCAACCTGAGCAATATCGCGCACGATGCCGACCAGCCATGCCACTTGAGGCTGCTGGACAGTACCGTGCCGATCCGCATCAACCTGCCGTTCTTCGATGCGCCAGAGCAACGCTATTGCCCTGCCGGCGTGTATGAGATTGTGGGGGGGGATGCGGACAAACGCCTGCAGATCAATGCGCAGAACTGCATCCATTGCAAGACCTGCGATATCAAGGATCCGACCCAGAATATCGTATGGGTGCCGCCGGAGGGCGGCAGCGGGCCGGTTTACGTCGGCATGTGATTGACTGGATAGTATTTACTCTGCGAGTAACAATGCTTCGAACTGGTCTTCCGGCAGGGGTTTGCTGAAGAAGTAGCCCTGCAACTCATCGCAGCCTATGCGGTGCAGGTATTCATGCTGGTACGCGGTCTCCACGCCTTCCGCAATCACTTTCAGGCCCAGGCTCTGGCCCAGCACGACGATGGCTTTCAATATGGCGGCATTGGCGGCATCGGTTTCCAGGTTGCTGACGAAGGCTTTGTCGATCTTAAGCCTGTCGATCGGAAAATCCTTAAGGTAAGCCAGGCTGGAATAGCCGGTACCGAAATCATCAATGGCGAGTTTTACGCCTATCTTCTTCAGCGCATGCAGCGTCTCGATGAACTTGGCTGCATCGTCTATCAAGGTACTTTCGGTAATTTCAAGCTCCAGGCAATCCGGCGCCAGGCCGGTCGTCTTCAATGCATTCTCGACGATTTTAGCCAGGCCTACCTGGCGGAACTGCCGTGCGGATACATTCACCGCAATGGGGATGGAACGTCCCATCTTCTTCTTGAGCTCGCAAGCCTTCTTACAGGCAGCGAGTAACACCCATTCGCCTATCTTTTCAATCAGGCCGGTCTCTTCCGCTATCTGGATAAAGCTATTCGGCGGTACCAGCGCCAGGCCCGGCGGTTGCCATCGTATCAGCGCTTCTGCGCCGCTGATCAGGCCGCTGGCAAAATCCACCTTCGGCTGGTAATGCAGCAGGAACTCGCCGCGCTCGACCGCCAGGCGCAGGCGGTACTCGATTTTTACGCGCTCCGTCAGGCTTTTATTCAGCTCCTGCGTATAGATCTGGAAATTATTACGCCCGGCATGCTTGGCTTTATAGAGTGCGGAATCTGCATTCCTGAGCAGGGTATTGGGATCCCTGCCGTCATCCGGGTAGAGGCTGATGCCGATGCTGCAGGAGACGACGAAATCCAGGCCGTTGATGATGCAGGGTTTGCCAACCGCGCTCAATATGCGCTGCATGCTGTGCGTGATGTCGTCGATCTTATGCAGGTTGGTCAGCAGGACCACGAACTCGTCACCACCCAGGCGGACGACGGTATCGATTTCGCGGATACAGCTGGAAAGGCGTTCCGACATGATCACCAGTAGCTGGTCGCCCACCTCGTGGCCCATGCTGTCGTTGATCAGCTTGAACTGGTCGAGATCCAGGAAGGCCACGGCAAATTTGTTGTTATAACGATCCGCGAAGTTCATGCACTGCTGCAAGCGGTCATTCAGCATGTGGCGATTGGGCAAGCCCGTCAATCCGTCATGGGTGGCCTGGTGCTCGATCTTCTGCTCGTAGCTTTTGCGTTCGGTAATATCCTCTACCGTACCTTCGTAATACTGCAGGTTGCCGACTTCGTCGTATACCGTGCGGGCATTCTCCGATATCCAGATGGTCGTCCTGTCCTTGCGGTAGACCAGCGACTCGAAATTATGCACATTGCCATGGGCCGCCATGGCGTCCACGAATTCCTGCCGGCGTTCCGGCGCGACGTAAAGCTGTTCCTGGATATTGTTCAACGCATAAATCAGCTCCTCTGGGGAGTTGTAACCGTAGATGCGTGCCAGGGCCGGGTTGACCACCAGGTACTGGCCTGTGGAGTTGGTCTGGAAGATGCCTTCGATGGCGTTTTCGAATATCGAGCGATAGCGCTCTTCAGTATGGCGCAATGCCTGCTCGACCTTGACCCGCTTGGTGATGTCTTCAACAAAGCCTTCCAGTGCCTCTATCTTGCCTAGTTCGCTATAAACGGGATTTCCCCGTTCCAGCACCCATAGGATCCTGCCATCTGCGTGGCGTATGCAATATTCGATTTCAAAACGCTGGTTGTTGTTGATGGCGCTCTCGATAGAGGAGCGCACAAATTCTCGGTAATCTTCATGAATGATGGTTTCAAATGCAATGCGCTTGTTCAGTAGAATGTCCTGCGGCGAATAGCCGGTCAGTCCTTTACAGCCTTCACTAACGAACACCATTGTCCAATATTCGTCATACCTGCAGCGATATACCATGCCTTCCAGATTGTCCAGCAGCGTATCGAGCATACGCAGCCTGTCTTTCATCAGGGAGTCGGATTGCTTGTCGAGCTTGGGTTGCGGGAGTGACAGACTCATGATGTTGGGTTGATTGCAGTCGATTTGCATAGATGTTTCATCGAAATACATAAGCAGCTTTCATGCCCGATAAATTGTAATTTTTGTTGCTATGACTTTAGTCTTCGTTGAATTTTAAGACTTTTTTTGGAGCTCCATTTCAGAAGCTATTGGCATAAAAGATCATGGCGCAAATTTTGCTTTACGTATATTGGCTAATAGTATTACCAGATAGCGTCTTGCGATATCGAGAGTATGCACAGCCCGCATGTCAACCTCCCATTAAATTATTGGACATCGATTATGAGTAGGCCTGTGGTAACCCAGATTGATACTTTCCTGCCTTATATGCGCGATGTCATCCGTTGCGAGCAGTCGTTGCACGAGCTCAACCTGATGTGGCGCATCATCGAGTCTTCGGCAAAAATGAATTGTCCGGTGGAAGCCAAGGCTATCCTGCCTACCATGGCGGCAACCCGTACCGGCTTTAATCGCCTGGAAGGCGAACTGGTGTTAAGCCTGGTACAGGAAAAGGTCGCCACCATACTCGATGAAATAGGCACCAAGGCCCAATACGTCATCGATATCCTGGTACGCAACCTGTTCGAACGCACGGCTGACGTGGGTTTCCTGGCGACGGATAAAGAGCTCTGTTCCTTTGTCGCAGGCCTGCACCAGAATGAAGCTGATATCCGCTACCGCTTGCGTGCATACCGTGACAAATACACCGTATATGACGAAATCATCCTGCTGGACACGGCGGGTAACGTATTGATGCAGATCGACGAGGAAACGCCGCTGGAAGGCAGCTTGGATCCCCTCATCGAGGAAACGCTGAAATCCGATAATTACGTAGAAACCTATCGCTACAGCGACCTGCGCCCGGGTAAACCCAATGCGCTTATCTATTCCAAACGCATGGTGCATCCGGAAAGCGGCGCAATCATTGGCGTATTGTGCCTGTGCTTCAATTTTGTACAAGAAATGGCAGGGATATTCGAGTCGCATGGGGATGTCACGGGACGTTCCAACATGCTGCTGCTGGATGGCGATAATCGCGTGATAGAAACGGCCGATCATCTTTGGATCCCGGTGGGCACTATTGTGCCGGTAAACCGCGAGGCCGATCCCAAGCTGATGATGTATGCCGGGCGCGAATACCTGATCCGTACCTTCACTGCGGAAGGATACCAGGGTTATATGGGTCCCAAGGGCTGGCAGGGGCAGGTGATGATGCCGGTTGAAGTGGCATTTACCGGCAGGAATACCACGGCTCTCAAAGACCTGGATACCACAGTGGCCGATGGCCTTCTTTCGCATGCCCAGAGCTTTTGCCCGCCGCTGTTCGAGATCATGTCCGCGGCAGAAACCATACGCCGGGTGGTATGGAATGGCCAGGTGATGACAGCAGGGCAGGGTGGCGAATTGATGAAGCTGAAAACCATACTGGATCAGATCAGCGAGACAGGTACGCGCAGTAACGAACTGTTCTCACAGTCCATCAACGACCTGTACGAGACTGTGCTTGCATCGCGCCTGCAGGACTCAGAATTCCTCTCCCATCTATTGGTGGATTTATTGGACCGCAACCTGTACGAGCGTTCAGACGATTGCCGCTGGTGGGCGCTGACGCCCGAGTTGAGGGTGGCCTTTGCCGCACCCGAACTGGATGCCGGTACTGTGGAGCGGATCACGAAAATCCTCGAATACATCAACGAGCTATACACCGTGTACACCCGCATCTTCGTATACGACAAGGACGGCAGGATCGTTTCCTGCACCAATGCGGAAGACGAAAACGGGACGGTGGTGGGCAATATGGTCGATAGCGTGACGCTGGCCGAGGTATTCGCCCTGCAGACCGAGCAGGATTATTACGTCAGTCCGTTCGTACCCAGCCCGCTCTACAAACAAGAACCCACCTATATTTACCATGCCGCGATCCGTGCGCCAGATAGCAATGCCGTCGTTGGTGGTATCGGCATCGTGTTCGATTCCGGCCCGGAATTCCTGGCCATGCTGAAGGGCGGCATTGCGGAAAAAGAATCCATCAAAGCGCTCTATGTTGACCGGCAGGGCAAGATCATCGCCAGTACCGACGCGACGCGCCCGGTCGGCGATATGCTGGAAATCGATAGCGAGCTCTTGGCATTGCCGAATGGCGCCAGTGCTTCGCGCATCATTACCCACGACGGGCATTACACCATCATGGGCTGTTCGGTATCCAACGGCTATCGCGAATTCAAGGTATCGGACGGCTATAAGGAAGATGTCATTTCCATCGTCTTCGATTCCTTCGGCGAAGTGAGGGAGCGACTGGGCGTAGGCAACCAGGCTGCCTTTATGCTGGATGCCGGCACCACCAATAACGGGGGTATCGAATTTGCGACCTTCTTTATCGAAGGATCCCTGTTCGCGCTGGAGGCGGCTTATGTGATGGAGGCACTGGCGGCATCCGACATTTCCCCTGTGTCCATGGGCGGGCGTACCGAGCGGGTAGGGATACTGGCGATCCAGAACGAGGGCGAAAAAGCCTATGCCTGGGTGTTCGATCTAGGCTACCTGTTAAGCGGCGTGCCGTCATTGCGGGACAGCAGCAGCCAAGTTGTCGTGGTGCAACATGGCAGCCATAACATCGGCCTGCTGGTCGGTGCGCTGCACTCCGTAGCAGAATTCAATGAAGACGATATCATCAGCACACCGATCGCTGCCGACAGCAAAGGCCGGCTGATCAAGCAGATCATCAAGGCCAATCACGGCAAGTTACTTATCCAGGGCATCGATATTGACTACCTGACCAACATGCTGACGAATCCTTTTGCCCAGGTGGATTTTGCAAAAACGCTGGAAACGGCGAAGGATGCAGATCAGGAAAATGCGGTAGAGCGGGAAAGGCAAGTCGCCTGATTGCCGGATCCATTCACAAGCGAAGAAAGATAGCTACTGCACTAGTATTAAAGTGCAATAGTATTAAAGCTTAAGCTATCAATTTGGCTGGGCTGGCTTTGCTGGCGTGATTTCCTGGGAAGACGTGTCCTGCGCTGCAGTCTCGTACAGGATCATGATCGATACCCGGCGATTCTTTGCGCGTCCCAGCGGTGTGTCGTTCTCATTGATGGGCTGTGCCGATCCAAATCCTAACGCACTCAGGCGATTCTCAGGGATCCCGTCTGCATTAATCATCCGCACTACGCTGCTGGCACGCACGGCGGACAACTCCCAGTTGGAAAAAAAGGCGGCATTGTGGATGGGGATGTTGTCGGTGTGCCCTTCTACCTGGATCAACCGTTCATTGCCTTTCAACTGTTCGGAAATCTCACCCATGATGCCAGCTGCAGCATCGGAAAGCTCGGCTGAGCCTGGGGTGAACAGCAGGCTGTCATGAATGTCGATGCGTATGCCCCGGTTGTTCTGCACGATGCGCACTTTCCCCTGGTCGATCAATGGCGCGAGCGTCCTGGATAAGTCCACACCCATACGGGTCATGGATTCGCGCTCCCTGCGTATTTTTTCATAGTACTTATGGCTCAGCGGCAAGGGCTTGATGAAGGAACTCTGCTGTCCTTTGAACGGGCTGTCGGAGCCTGTGCTGTTGACGCTTTGCGGGTTGGATTTATCACTGCTGAATGCGGTGCCGATCGAATTGGTCAGCTGCGTGTATTTGCCTTGGTTGACCGAGGAGATGGCGTACATCACCACAAAGAAGGCAAACAGCAGGGTGATGAAATCCGCATAGGATACAAGCCAGCGGTCGGGATTGTCGGATTCGTCGTCAAAGGGTCTTCTTCGTATCATCGCAGTGGCTTTGTCCCGTTTATTTCAGGTAGGAAAACAGGCGCTCTTCGACGATGCGCGGATGATCGCCGCTGGCGATGGACACCCATGCATTCAGCAACATTTCCCGGCGCATGATCTCATGCTGGATATTGGTTTTCAGCTTGTTGGCAATCGGCAGGAAGATCAGGTTAGCCAAGCCTACCCCGTAAATGGTGGCGACGAAAGCCACGGCGATCCCGCTGCCCAGTTTGCCCGGATCCGACAGGTTTTCCATCACGTGTATCAGCCCGAGCACCGCGCCCAAGATGCCGACGGTAGGCGCATAACCGCCTGCTGCATCCCAGATCTTGGCGCCGTTACGCTGTTCCATTTCGTAGAAATACAGGTCGATGGCGCATATTTCACGTATTTTCTCTGGCGGTGTGCCGTCTATCATCAGCCGCAAGCCCTTGCGTATAAAGACGTCTTTCTCTTTGTCCATATAGGGTTCCAGCATGAATATGCCGTCTTTGCGCGATTTCAGGCACCACATATTGATGCGTTTCGCCAGGTCATTCCTGTCGTCGGGGGGAGGGGAAAATATTTGCTTGAGCATGGAGATGCCCAACAGGAAGTTCTTGCCCCGGGTCTGTAGTAGCACAGCACCGACCGTGCCGCTCAATACAATGATAAATGCCGCAGGCTGGATTAATGAGCTTGCATGACCACCTTCGATTGCCTGCCCCAGCAAGATGCCGAGTATTGCAATGCCTATCCCCGCTAAACTGCCCCAGTCCATGTTTTCTCTTTTAGATTCGTTCGCAAACGTGCCACAGCCTGGCTATGTAATTGACAGACGCGCGATTCCGAGACATTCATCACCGCGCCGATCTCTTTTAAATTCAGTTCCTGCTCGTAATACAAGCCCATGAGGATACGTTCGCGCTCCGGTAGCGATTCGATGGCGTGGATCAGCGCATCGCGGAAATCGCTTTCCAGCAGGCCTTTGAGCGGATCGTCGGCATCGCTGTTGAGGAAGCGGTCGAGGAAATGCTCGCCGCTATCGGATTCATGGAAATCTTCGTAATACAGCAGCTGGTGGCCGCTGCAATCGCCGAGCATGTCGTAATATTCATCCAGGGGCAGTTGCAATTTCCGGGCCACTTCACCTTCAGTCGGGGGACGGCCTAGTTGCTGTTCCAATTGACTGATGGCAGATTCCACATCGCGCATGTTCTTGCGGATGCTGCGCGGCAGCCAGTCGGCGTTGCGCAGCTCATCCAGCATGGAGCCGCGAATGCGCTGCGCTGCGTAGGTTTCAAACTGAGCGCCGTGCGTGTCTTCGTAACGATTCACCGCATCCAGCAGGCCCATCATGCCAGCCTGCACCAGGTCATCCAGCTCCACGCTGGGCGGCAGTTTGGCCTTGAGTTGGTAGGCCAGCTTCTTGACCAGGGTGGCATGCATGGCCAGTA
>JAZKEL010000385.1:5951-13326 GCA_040387075.1 Pseudomonadota bacterium | reverse complement strand
CTGGGCGACCCGGAAATGAAGGAATTCGCGCAGGAAGAGATCGACACCGCAAAGACCAAACTGGAGAGCATCGAGGCGGAACTGCAACGATTGCTGCTACCGAAAGACCCTAACGACGAACGCAACCTGTTCCTGGAAATCCGCGCCGGTACCGGCGGCGATGAGTCTGCATTGTTTGCCGGCGACCTGTTCCGCATGTATTCACGTTATGCCGAACGCCAGCGCTGGAAAGTGGAGATCGTCTCCGCCAGCGAATCGGAAGTCGGCGGTTACAAGGAAATCATCGCCAAGGTGGAAGGTTTCGGTGCTTACTCCAAACTCAAATTCGAATCGGGCGGCCACCGCGTGCAACGCGTGCCGGACACGGAAACCCAGGGCCGCATCCATACTTCCGCCTGCACGGTAGCAGTCTTGCCCGAGGCCGACGAAGTCAGCGATGTCACCATCAATCCTGCCGATATCCGCATCGATACCTTCCGCGCGTCGGGTGCCGGGGGCCAGCACATCAACAAGACGGATTCCGCCGTGCGCATCACGCATTTCCCTACCGGCCTGGTTGTGGAATGCCAGGACGGTCGCAGCCAGCATTCCAACAAGGCGCAGGCGTTCCAGGTACTGGCCGCTCGCATCAAAGCCAAGCAGGTGGACGAACAGAACTCGAAAATCGCCAGCGAGCGCAAATCGCTGATCGGTTCCGGCGACCGCTCAGAACGCATCCGCACCTACAACTATCCGCAGGGCCGCATCACAGACCACCGCATCAACCTCACGCTGTACAAAATCGATGCCATCACCGAAGGCGACATGGACGAACTGATCGGCGCCCTGTCGGCCGAGCACCAGGCCGACCTGCTGGCAAGCCTGGGCGAAGAGAACCCATAACCTTGTTGCCTTGAATTTAAGGAACCGCAATGGCTAAATCCTACGTGGACGCGAATTACCGTTTCATTGCCGCCTACCAGGAGGTGAATGTACGCATCGCACAACGTCAGCAGGCGCTCACTTTGTACGTGACGCTGACGGTTAGCCTGCTGGCGGCATTGGTGGCATTAAAGCCCGGCGAAGTCGGCAGCCATCCGCCTATCGAATGGCTGGTGATCGGTTTTCCGGTCGCCTCCATCTGCCTGGTGTTCCTTAATTACATGGCGGAACGTGCCATCGCCAATCTGCGGCATTTCCTGTCGACTTTGGAAAAACTAGGGCCTGAACCGCAGGAAAATGCAGATGGCACGATCGTAAGCCTGCCCAGCTACCACCTGGATGCGGCCTGGACACACACCGCCAACAAGGCGCGCCGTTTCCATGTATTCGCCGCTGCCGTATTAGTGGCGGGCGGTAACGGTATCGGCCTGGGGGCGGTCATCAAGATATACCCGGAGCGCATCGCCGAGAATCCGGCCGTGATCTGGTTGACGGCGGCAGTCGCCGTGATTTCCGTGATCGCGCTCCTGGTGATCCCGCGCTGGAGTTACCGTGCAGAGCCCAAGACCGGCGCGGCAAAAAGCTAGCATGATTTTCCGCAGATGGAATAACTGACGTGAAAGCAAAAACAGGCCTGAAAAGCATTGCTGCGTTCGAAGCAGCCAAGGGGTTGCTGGTTTTGCTGACGGCCCTCGCTGCATTCCGCTATATCCATTACGACTGGCAGTTATTGGCCGAACGTATCGTGGCACATTTCCATATGGACCCGGCACGGCGCTACCCCAAGATACTGCTGGCGCTTTCCCACAACATGACCGAACCGCGCCTGTTGGCCCTGGCATTCGGCGCACTGTTCTATGTGGCGCTGCGCTGGATCGAGGCCTACGGTTTATGGTTCGGCAAAAACTGGGCCGCCATGCTCGGCATCATCAGTGCCGGCTTGTACCTGCCATTTGAAATCATCGAGCTGGTCTACCGTCCATCCATCTTGGCGGCCCTCGTGCTTGGCTCCAATATCGTCATCATCTACGTGCTCTGGCGCAGCCAGCGACGCGGCGCAAAACCCTAATTGCCATCTACGATACGACAGGTGTTATCGCAGGCCCACCAGCAACTGAAGTTAGCGCTGGCTCTCGATGAGCGTGAGGCGCGGCTTGAAGCTAGGCTATTGCTCGGTCATGCGCTGCAACAAGACCATGCCTGGCTGATCGCCCATGAAAGCGATGCCCTGAGAGCCAATATCCATGCGGTGTTTGAGGCATCGGTTAAACGGCGGATGGAGGGTGAACCGATCGCTTATATTCTGGGACATCGTGAATTCTATGGCCTGGATCTGAAAGTAACGCCTGCTACACTTATTCCGCGACCGGATACCGAAGTGCTAGTGGAAGCCGCACTGGCTAAAATTCCATTGGGCCAATCAACACGTGTACTCGATCTTGGTACCGGCACCGGGGCTATCGCGCTTGCCATTGCCAGGAACAGGCCGCATGCAATCGTCACTGCAGTAGATGCCTCCGCAGAAGCCCTGGCAGTCGCGCAGGAAAATGCACTACTTCTTCATATTTCCAACGTGCGTTTTGTTTTAAGTAACTGGTTTGAAGCGCTGAACGAGGAGGATGGCTCAGGCAAGTACGACATTATTGTCAGCAACCCGCCTTATATCGCGACAGGCGATGTACATCTCGAACAGGGTGACCTGCGCTTTGAGCCGCCGACGGCTTTGGCTTCCGGCAGCGACGGGCTGGATGATATCCGCCACATCACAAAAGCCGCACCGGTCTACCTGCGAACCAATGGCTGGCTGATGCTTGAGCATGGCTATGACCAGTCGCAGGCAGTGGCGCGGCTGATGGCTGAATCCGGATTTGTCGATACGCAACATCAATACGATTTGGCCAATATAGCCCGTGTGACGATAGGCCGAACGTAATCGCGACCAGGTTTACGGAACTGCCGGGAATGGCTTACTATTCGACCAATAAGATCTTCTAAAATCTACTATTGGTTTAACTTCTATGATTCAGAAACTACGTTTAGCGATACGCAATGACCTGGAAGCCCCTGCAGAATCCCGTAACTTCGGCTCAGGCTGGATAAGCGGTGTAGGTGCCCTGATACTGGCAATAGCCGGTTTGAGCCTGGTGTTAAGCTCGCATTTTCCAGATTTTTTCTCCATGCCGCTGTTGCGTGCCATGTACAACCAAAGTGCATTCAACTTGGCCGTGCAGGCAATATTGCTGACGGGGTTTATCCTGGCTTGCATAAACCTGGTACTGCGCCGCAATAAAATACTGGGGTTCAGTGCCATCATCCTCGTGTTTATTGCATCCACTATTGGCACTTTGTCGCCTATACGCACAGCGGTAAATGCCAATTCTTTCATCGGCCTGGACTGGTTTGTGCTAAACATGCTGATGACCGGCGTATTGTTCGTGCCTCTGGAAAAAATGTTCGGCCGATTAACCGAACAGCCTTTATTCCGCACGGAATGGCGTGAAGATTTGTTCTACTTTTTGCTCAGCAGCCTGCTGGTGCAGATATTGACCTACCTGTCGCTGTTTCCCTCGTACACCATACTTGCCCATACCAGCAACTGGGCAGAGATGCGCCATGCGGTAGGCAGCCAGCCGATATGGCTGCAATTCATCGAGATCATGTTCCTGACAGATTTCATGCAATACTGGTTTCACCGCGCGTTTCACCGCATCCCGTTTCTATGGGGCTTCCATGCGGTGCATCACTCTGCACAGAAGATGGACTGGCTGGCGGGATCACGCATGCATATCGTGGAGATCATCGGCTTACGCGGCATGACCATCATCCCGATGTACGTATTGGGCTTTACCGAAACCGCCATGCATGCCTATATTTTACTGGTCTATATGTACGCTACGTTCGTGCATGCCAATGTGCGATTCAATGTGGAATGGCTCAAGCCGTTTATCGTGACTCCGCGTTTTCACCACTGGCATCACGGCATTGAAAAAGAAGCCATCGATGTCAATTTTGCGATTCATTTTCCCTTGTTCGACCGTCTTTTCGGTACGTATTACATGCCTGAAAGAATATGGCCAAGCGGTTATGGCATCGGCGGCCATCCTGTCCCTAATGGGTATTTAAACCAGCTGGCTTATCCGTTTAGTCGCAAGCGCTAAGCGGCTTATAACACAGCTTTAAACCTCACCGATAAAACCGCCGCTCTGGTGCGCCCACAAGGCGGCATAAAGCCCGCCCGCTTTCAGCAGTTCCTGGTGCGGACCCTGCTCGATGATATTGCCCTGGTCCAGCACGATCAGCCTGTCCATGGCGGCGATGGTGGACAAACGATGGGCGATGGCCACCACGGTCTTGCCCTGCATCAGCGTATCCAGGCTGCCCTGGATGGCCAGTTCCACTTCCGAATCCAGCGCGCTGGTGGCTTCGTCCAGCAGCAGGATGGGCGCATCCTTGAGCATGACGCGCGCGATGGCGATGCGCTGGCGCTGGCCACCGGACAGCTTGACGCCGCGCTCACCGACATGGGCGTCGTAGCCGGTCCTGCCCTTGGGATCGCGCAGGTGCTGGATGAATTCGTGCGCCTCGGCCTGCTTGGCAGCCTCGATCATCTCCTCCTCAGAGGCTTCCGGCCTGCCGTAGAGGATATTCTCGCGCACCGAGCGGTGCAGCAGCGAGGTATCCTGGGTGACCATACCGATCTGGGCCACTCGGGCAATGTCCTGCCCATCCATTAGAATCTGCCCGGACTGGACATCGTAAAAGCGCAGCATGAGGTTGACGATGGTGGTCTTGCCCGCACCGGAGCGGCCGACCAGGCCGACTTTTTCACCCGCACGGATAAGCAGGTTGAGGTTATTCAATACAGCCCGGCCGCCGCCGTAGGCAAACTCGACTTCCCGGAATTCGATCTCGCCGTGCGCTATCTTCAAGTCCGGCGCATCCGGTTCATCCAGCACCTGGTGTGCTTGCGACAGGGTATTGATACCGTCCTGCACCGTACCCACCTGCTCGAATAACGACGTCATCTCCCACATGATCCAGTGCGAAATCCCGTTCAGCCGCAGGCACATGGCCGTAACCGCTGCCACCCCGCCCACGCCCATGCTGCCCTTGGTCCACAGCATCAGCGCGATGCTGCAGGAGAAGATAATGAGCAGCATATTGAGCACGTGGTTGATCACGTTTACGCCCGTGACCAAGCGCATCTGCTTGTTCACAGTATCCAGGAATTCCTGCATGGAGGATTGCGCATATTCGGCCTCGCGCCCGGCATGCGAGAACAGCTTGACCGTGCTGATGTTGGTGTAGGCATCGCTGATGCGGCCGTTCATGAGCGAACGCGCATCCGCCTGTGCCTGCGACACCTTGCCCAGGCGCGGCACAAAGTAATAGAGGGAAAGCCCGTAACACAACAGCCAGCCCAGGAAAGGCGCGATCATCCATGCATTGAAGCTACCGACGATGGCGATCAGCGTAATGAAGTAAATCACCACGAACACGATGATGTCGCCCAGGATGAACCACATATCGCGCGTGGCAAGCGCCGTCTGCATCACCTTGGCCGAAACGCGGCCGGCGAACTCATCCTGGTAGAAACCCAGGCTCTGCCTGAGCATGAGCCGGTGGAAATTCCAGCGCAGCCGTGCCGGGAAGACGCCCGCCAGGGTCTGGTGCTTGACCAAGTTCTGCATCACAGTTAGCAGTGGGCTGATGATTAATATGGCGGCCAATAACAGTAAATGGTCTTGCTGCTGCGACCACAGATCCTGCGGCGCCACCTGGTTCAGCCAGTCCACCACGCGCCCCATCATGGCAAACAGGATCGCCTCGAAGCCGCCGATGAGTGCAGTCAGCAATGTCATGGCCAGCAGGTGGCCGCGCATGCCGGCACTGCCCGCCCACACGAATGCCCAGAAGGCTTTGGGGGGAATGGCGACCTCGGTTTTAGGGAAGGGGTTAACCCGGTGTTCGAACCAGCGCAACATGTGTGGAACCCATTGTATCGGTAGTGGAAGAGTGGCCTTAAATGGCGTAAAGGTAGTTATTTTTAAGCCGCATATAATGCTCGGCCGAATACATAAAGTGCGCGATCTCCTGCTCGGTCAGCGCGCGTATTTTTCGTGCAGGGCTGCCCATGTACAGGTAACCGCTTTCCAGCACCTTGCCTTCGGGCACCAGGCTGCCGGCCGCCAGCAGCACATGCTTCTGTATCATCACCTTGTCCATGACGATGCTGCCCATGCCGATCAGGCATTCGTCGTCGATAGTGCAGCCGTGCAAAATCACTTTATGGCCGATGGTGACATTGCTACCGATGATCAGTGGCGAACCGAGCGGATCCCAGCTGGATTTATGGCTCACGTGCAGCATGCTGCCATCCTGCACATTGGTACCGCCGCCGATGAATATATGGTTTACGTCGCCGCGGATCACCACGCCGGGCCAGATCGATACCTGGTCGGCGAGTTTCACCTCACCGATCACGGTCGCGCTGGGATGGATATACACCTCCGCGCCGAGCTCGGGCAAATGATCCTGGTAGGCCGTTATATTGTCTTGTTCCATGCATGAATCCTAAATCAGGTGCGACACCTATTGATGACGTTACGAATTACGCGGTAAGGTTTGATCTAATCGGACGGCCGTTGCCGGCGATAGTTTCACCCTACGTTGAATGCAAAAGTTTACTGCGAGATATTCAGTACCGGATTTCACTGAAAGCCGGGTCGGGACGAGCAGTTTAACTTGAAAGCCCAATAGTTTAACTTGCTTGCCAATAGTATAATCACGGAATGCAAGAATCCTCTTCCGTCGGCATCGTTGCCCCTCAAATAGCGCATTTCAGCGAGCCCCTTACCCTGAAAAACGGCGAGGTGCTGCCGCAGTTCCACCTGATTTACGAAACTTACGGCAAGCTCAACGCGGATAAATCCAATGCGGTGATGGTGTGCCATGCGCTATCGGGCAACCACCACGTGGCAGGCAAACACCACGAGGATGACAAGCACGCCGGCTGGTGGGATAACCTGATCGGCCCCGGCCGGCCGCTCGACACCAACCATTTCTTCGTTATCGGGCTAAACAACCTGGGCGGCTGCCATGGCAGCAGCGGGCCTTCCAGCACTAACCCGGCGACGGACCGGCCCTGGGGCGCCACTTTCCCGGTGGTCACGGTGGAAGACTGGGTAGCATCGCAGGCACGCCTGGCCGATTACCTGGGAATCGAACAGCTGGCCGCCGTGGTGGGCGGCAGCCTGGGCGGCATGCAGGCATTGCAGTGGACATTGTCATACCCGGACCGCGTGCGCCACGCGCTGGTGATCGCCTCGGCACCCAACCTGACCGCGCAGAATATCGCCTTCAACGAAGTAGCGCGCCAGGCCATCATCACCGACCCAGAATTCTACGACGGCTATTACTATAATTTCGGCGTGCTGCCGCGCCGAGGCCTGCG
>JAZKEL010000385.1:0-5941 GCA_040387075.1 Pseudomonadota bacterium | reverse complement strand
CCTGCGCATCGCGCGCATGCTGGGGCATATCACCTACCTGTCGGACGATGCCATGGGCGCGAAATTCGGCCGCAAACTGCGCGATGGCCAGATCAAGTACAGCTTCGATGTCGAGTTCGAGATGGAATCGTATCTGCGCTACCAGGGCGATAAGTTCGCCGGCGAGTTCGATGCCAATACCTATTTGCGTATGACGCGCGCACTGGATTATTACGACCCAGCGCTGGAATACGACGGCGACCTGTCGGCGGCGCTGGCAAAAGCCAAGGCCGATTTCCTGGTCATCTCATTCACCAGCGACTGGCGTTTTTCCCCAGCGCGCTCCCGTGAAATAGTGAAAGCGCTTTTAGATAATGAGCTTTCCGTGAGTTATGCAGAAGTCACCGCAGCGCATGGGCACGATGCCTTCCTCATGCCGGACACGCATTACCACAATATCCTGCGCGGCTACCTTGCCAAGATCGAGGCAGAAAACAGGATTGCCGCGAACAACAGGCAATCCGGTGACCAGCACGAAGGAGTGACGCAATGAAATCAAATATTGCACAAAACTCACAAATAAGACACGATTTTGCGTTAATCGCAAAATGGATCGCGCCAAACTCGAAAGTGCTGGACCTGGGTTGCGGCGACGGCGACCTGTTGGGTTACCTGCGCGATACCAAGCAGGTAAAGGGCTACGGTGTGGAGAAAGACGATGCCAGCTGGCTGACCTGTATGAAAAACGGCATCGACGTCATCCAGATGGACCTGGAGGCAGGACTTTCCGGATTCGAGGCGCAATCCTTCGACGTGGTCGTGCTGTCGCAGACATTGCAGGCCGTGCAGAATACCGAAGGCATCGTGCGTGAGATGTTGCGGGTAGGGCGCGAGGCGATCGTCACGTTCCCTAACTTCGGCTACTGGCGCCATCGCTACCAATTGATTGCCGGGCAGATGCCGGTATCCAAGAACCTGCCCTACGAATGGTATGACACACCGAATGTGCATCTTTGTACCATTAAAGACTTTGACGAATTCTGCGAAAACCACAATATCGCGATTGAACAACGCCTAGTACTGACGGATGGCGAAGAGATCAGTGTGTTGCCCAACCTGCTTGGCAGCCTGGCCATGTACAGGTTACGCACCAAAAGCTGACACACACTCCTCTGCTTGCCAGGCTTTTCCAGAAATCAAGCCTGACTAGACATTAACCCAGATTAGGTATCAAGCCTGTTAGGCATCAAAGCGCGCAATCATCAACCCAGGCCGAATGCCTTCAGCTTGCGGTACAAAGTATTGCGGCTGATGCCTAACTGGCGGGCTACTTCCGAAATATTGCCTGCACATTCTTTCATCGCATTCCGTATCGCATCTGCCGCCACATCTTCCAGCACTGTCGACTGCCCATGCGGTTTACCTGTCAGGCTAACTATGTCCAATTCATCCAGGAAATCCTGCGGCAGGTGCAGGGTGCTGACGGGATGACCATCCGCAAGCGCCAGGGCCGTCCTCAGTACATTGTGTAATTGGCGGATATTGCCGGGCCATGGATGCGCCTGGAAGATGGCCGATACTTCCGGTGTAATTTCCACAGCCCCAGCTTGCTCGATCTCCAGCAGGATGTCGATGAGTGCAGGCAGATCGGTGCGTTTACGTAATGGCGGCAGGGAGATGCTAAGGCCGTTGATGCGGTAGTACAGATCGCTCCGGAATTCGCCGCTTTCGGCTTTCTCTCGCAACTTCTGGTTGCTGGCCGTCACCAGGCTGAAATCGACCGTCCTCGATTTACTGCTGCCCAGCGGCGTTACCGTACGTTCTTGTAACACCCGCAATAACCTGGCCTGCAGGCTGAGTGGCATGTCGCCGATCTCGTCCAGGAACAATGTGCCGCCATGCGCCTGCTCTATCTTGCCCAGGCTGCCTTTGCGCTTGGCCCCGGTAAAGGCGCCTTCTTCATACCCGAACAATTCCGCTTCTATCAACCCTTCCGGCAGTGCTGCGCAATTGACGGCGATCCAAGGGCCTTCGTGCCGCGGGCCTGCAGCATGGATGGCGCGGGCGAACAACTCCTTGCCGGCACCGGTTTCGCCCTGGATGAGGATAGGGATATCGCGCGAGACGACTTGCTTGATCTGCTGGATGGCACGGGCCACCTGCGCATCGCCGCTATCAAGCAGGTCCAGGCTGGCCGCACTGCTGCGTTTGGTGGTCTGCACCGCTTTTACGGCTGGGAAATGTTTGTGTGTCTTATGCAGGGTTTCCACATGCGCGTACAGGCGGCCGCCGTTCTGTAACCTCAGCGGGAAAATGATGTTGTTGCCGCCGTTCAGGTAACCCGACATCACGCTGAAGGGTTGCTGGAACAGTTCGTCGAAATGGATACGCCGTTCGGCGATATCGAGCAAACGAGTAGCATCGGGCACCATATTGAACTGGAACTGACCGCTACGATTGGCCGACATGAGCCAGCCATCTTCCGAAAACATGGCGATGCCTTGCCACAAGGTGCCGATAAACTCGGGCCTGGCATGGAAATGCAGGGCAATATCGCTGGCCTGGCTGGCGCAGAACAGGCGATTCTCGATCATCTGCGCGGCCATCTTCACCAGCGCCAGTGTGTGCTTGGGTGTCATGCTGAAATCATTGGACACATCGAGGATCGCCATCAGCTCATTCCTGGCGCCGAATATAGGCACCGCGGCGCAGCTGAATTCATGGTGATGCGCCATGAAGTGTTCCGCACCCCAGACACTGGTGGCGGATTTTTCCACCAGCGCAGTACCGATCGCATTAGTACCGCGATGCTCTTCATGCCAGGAAGCGCCAGGCATCAGTGCGGACCGCTGGTACTGGCCCAGGAAATGATGGCCTCCCAGGCTATTCATGATCACGCCATGGTTATCGGTGAGCACCACCACCGAACGCTTGTGCGCCATCTGCTCGTTCAGGGTTTCCATTTCGGGCTGGGCGTGTTCCAGCAATAAGCGATGCTGCTCACGCTTATATGCCAACTCGGATAAAGACACCAATTCGATATCGCGCGGAAATTCAGCATCGACACCACTGGCAAGGCACCGCCGCCAGGAGCGTTCGATGACCTCGGTGACAGCCCCTTCCTGCAACCGGCCGTTGGATAGAAACTCCTCCCTGGCACGCAATATCGCTGAAGAATTATTGGGTATGGAATGCTGCATGGCTATATGACTTTCACCCGATGATTTTCTTATGCTGGCGTCTTATACGTGAACAACTGTCCCGTGACAGTTGTTACATATCAACACAGAATCATAATTGAATTCAATTCTTACGGATGTTACTGAAATGTAACAACAAAATTAATTTTTTGATTTCATTGGGATTTCCCAACCACTCGGTATTTAAAGGCTGTGATGGCATAGCGATTGCAATAGATGTACGCGTTTACGGGGATGCAATCTCGAAATCGTAAGCAGTGAACACCAGGCTATCACTAATAACTTTACTATTTTGGAGTGGACATGAATCAGAGATTTAAACTGGCTTTAGGGACAGGATTAGCATTAAGCGCAGGCCTGCTGGCTATGCATGCTAGCCCGGTCTTGGCCAATGAACTGGAAACGCTCATGCAGGACGACAACCAATGGGCTACCCAGCGTAAGGATTACAGCAACACCGGTTACAGCGGCCTCAAACAGATCAACAAATCCAACGTCAAGAACCTGAAGATGGCATGGAGCTTCGCCACCGGCGTTAATCGCGGCCACGAAGGTGCACCGCTGGTCATCAACGACACCATGTATATCCATACCGCCTTCCCCAACAACGTATATGCGCTGGATCTTAACAATCAGCAGAAAATCAAATGGACGTACTTCCCCAAGCAAGACCCCTCCGTCCAGGCGGTCCTGTGCTGCGATAACGTTTCGCGCGGCCTCGGCTATGGCGACGGCAAGATTTTCCTGCAACAGAATGACGGCATGCTGGTCGCCCTGGATGCGAAAACCGGCGACAAGATATGGGACGTCAAAGTAGTAGACCCTAAAGTTGGCGCCACTACGACCAATGCCCCGCTGGTGGTCAAGGATAAAGTGATCACAGGGTGCTCCGGCGGCGAATTCGGCGTACGTTGCTACCTCACCGCATACAGCATCAAGGATGGCAGCACCATCTGGCGCGCCTATGCCACCGGCTCGGATGCCGACATCCTGATCGGCAAGGATTTCAACAAGGACAATCCTCATTTCAGCGCCATCTCCGTCTATGAAGACGTGAACGGCGGCAACAAGGAAGGCGGCTCGTTCAAGCCGATTCCTGCCAATAAGCTGAAATTCCCGGAGACGGACCTGGGAATCAAAACCTGGCTCAAACCGCAAGCCGTGAAAGACGGCTGGCAACACGGCGGCGGCTCCACCTGGGGTTGGTACTCCTACGATCCGAAGCTGAACCTGCTGTATTACGGCACCGGCAACCCAGGCACCTGGAACCCGGACGTACGCCCTGGCGACAACAAATGGTCGATGACGATATTCGCACGCGACCTGGATACCGGCATGGCCAAATGGGGTTACCAGCTGACCCCGCATGACGAATGGGACTACGACGCGATCAATGAAATCATCCTGTGGGACAGCAAGGGCAAGAAACTGGCGACGCGTTTCGACCGCAATGGTTTTGCCTACACCATGGACCGCACCAACGGCAGTTTGGTCGTTGCCAAGAAGATCCATCCGTTCGTCAACTGGGCCAGCAGCATCGACCTGAAAACCGGCGTGCCGGTGAAGGATCCCAAGTTCTCCACCCACGAGGACTACAATGCGCAAGGCATCTGCCCTGCGGCATTGGGCGTGAAGGATCAGCAACCTGCGGCATACTCACCCAAGACGCAGCTGTTCTATGTACCGCTTAACCATGTGTGCATGACTTACGAGCCGGTAGAGTCCAAATACGTGGCCGGACAACCCTGGGTAGGTGCATCGTTATCGATGTTCGCCGGACCTGACGGTGTCATGGGCGGTTTCATGGCGTGGGATGGCCTGAAAGGCAAATCCGTCTGGTACAACAAGGAGAAATTCTCTGCGTGGGGCGGTGCATTGGCGACAGGTTCCGACCTGGTGTTCTACGGCACCCTGGATCGCTGGTTTAAGGCGCTGGATGCCAACACAGGCAAAGAACTCTGGAGATTCCAGGTAGGTTCCGGCGTAGTCGGCAATGCCATGACGTATAGCGTCAAGGGCAAGCAGTATGTCGGCGTGCTGTCAGGAATTGGCGGCTGGGCGGGCGTAGCGATGAACCTGGGGCTCACTAACGACAGTGATGGCCTGGGCGCTGCAGGCGGCTACAAAGAGCTGGTCAAATACAATGCGGCCCCTGGCGGCGGCAGTATGAATGTGTTTGCCCTGTAACTACTAGTAAAGTAAGCCTTAAAAGCCAGCCTGCGGGCTGGCTTTTTTATTGCCGTTAATCTGCTGTGTAAGAAAACTCTTACATCATCGTTTTAATTCACCTGACAGACTCTTGCGTCGCTACCCCCTAAACTCCTGCTTCCGTAATTCAACCAATACCGCTATGCAACGACCGGAACAGAATAAACGCGTATGGGTGCTGGCATCCCAGCTTGAACATGCCAAACGAGAATACGAAAGCTCTGCCGAGGAAATCAAGGCAGACTGCCTGCGAAAACTGATCAGGCTGACAAAGGAATTCAATGAACTGGTCATGATGAGCTAGCACGCAATGGCTGATCCGCTTGTGACTACGGCTGGCTAACTGGGGAATGTAGAGATGGAATCAACGCTCAATGTGCCACGCGATTCGAGCAGGATCAGCTTGGAAGATCCGCAAGAGTTACACTATTGGCTGAATGAACTCGGCACTACCGAACTCAGGCTTAAGATGGCGGTGAAAGCCGTGGGCTTTGAGACCGCCTATGTGCGTTACTACCTTGAGAAAAAAATACCCGACTGAGACTGGCGATACC
>JAZKEL010000384.1:0-3050 GCA_040387075.1 Pseudomonadota bacterium | reverse complement strand
GGCATGCAGGGCAAAGATACCGAAGTTGAGCCGTAATAACTGGGTGTCTGCCAGCACTTCCCCCAGTTTTGCAGGGGTCGCTTCCGCATCCGAATGGAAACGGCTGACTAAAGGATCAGGCACCACATACTTGACCACGAGCATGGCACAGAGCGTCAATATGCCAGTCATGGCAAAAATACCGGGAATGCCTATCCACTGGTTGAGCGCCGGGCCCAATATCAACGATAGGGCAAATGTGATGCCGATGGTGCCGCCTATCATGGCCATGGCCTTGGTGCGGTGTTCCTCCCTAGTCAGATCCGCCACCAATGCGGTGACTGCGGCAGAGACAGCACCCGCGCCCTGGATGGCCCGGCCGATAATGATCATCTCGATGTTATGCGCCATTGCAGCCACCAGGCTACCGATGGCGAAGATTGCCAGACCGAAATAAATAACACGCTTACGCCCGTATTTATCGGATGCCATGCCGAACGGCAGTTGAAAAATGGCCTGGGTGAGCCCATATGCACCAAGTGCCAGGCCGATCATCAGGTGACTGGGATGTTCGGGGAGTGATTCCGCGTAAATGGCAAAAATAGGCAGGATAAGGAACATGCCCAGCATGCGTAAACCGTATATGGAAGCCAGGCTGGCACTTGCGCGCACCTCAAGTGCGGACATGCGTTCTTGTAATGACATTGAAATTGGTTAACTTGACGCGGTAAATTGCGTATATTAGCAGGTTGCTCGACCAAAGTGGCTTGGATACAGTGACCTCAATGGAGTGGCTTGAAATAGCAGTCGGCAATGCTTGCCGGTAGACATGGCATCATTCTCGCTACTGAATCGGTATTCTTTCATCAATAGTACTGCTCGAACTAACATTAGGTTATCCCATATAGATGGACTTCATACGCATACGCGGCGCACGCACGCATAACCTCAAGAACATTTCGCTGGATCTGCCGCGGAACAAGATGATCGTCATCACCGGGCTGTCCGGTTCCGGCAAGTCATCGCTTGCCTTCGATACGTTATATGCGGAAGGCCAGCGCCGCTATGTGGAATCGCTCTCTGCGTATGCCCGCCAGTTCCTGGCGCGTATGGATAAACCGGATGTCGACCTGATCGAAGGCCTGTCCCCTGCGATCTCCATCGAGCAGAAATCCACCTCGCACAATCCGCGCTCAACCGTCGGCACCGTGACCGAAATCCACGACTACTTGCGCCTGCTGTATGCACGCGCCGGCGATCCTGAATGTCCCGACCACGGCATCAAGCTTGAGGCACAGACCGTCTCACAGATGGTGGATCACGTGCTGGCCCTGCCTGAAGATACCAAGCTCATGATCGTGGCGCCGGTGGTGAGTAACCGCAAAGGCGAACAGGTGGACCTGTTCGAGGAATTGAAATCGCAGGGCTTCGTTCGTGTGCGTGTCGATGGTGAAATCTACGAGCTGGATGCAGCCCCCAAGCTGGCAAAGACCACCAAGCACAATGTCGATGTGGTGATCGACCGTATCAAGGTCAAGCTGGACATGAAACAGCGCATCGCGGAATCGTTCGAGACGGCATTACGGCTGGCGGAAGGCAAAGCGATTGCGGTGGAGATGGACAGTGCCAAAGAACACCTGTTTTCCGCAAAATTCTCCTGCCCCATGTGCGATTACTCGCTAGCGGAATTGGAGCCTCGCCTGTTCTCGTTCAATAATCCCATGGGCGCTTGCCCCAAGTGCGACGGTTTAGGCCAGATCAGCTTTTTCGATCCCAAGCGCGTCGTCGCGTTTCCGCATTTATCGCTGGCTGCAGGCGCGATCAAGGGCTGGGATAAGCGCAACCAGTTCTATTTCCAGATGCTGTCCAGCCTGGCGACGCATTACGGCTTCGACCTGGACGTGGCATTCGAAAACCTGCCGGCGCATATCCAGCAGATCCTGCTGCACGGCAGTGGCAAGGAAAGCATCTCGTTCAAATACCTGAACGAGCGCGGGCAGTTTTTCCAGAAAAGCCATGCCTTCGAAGGCATCCTCAATAACCTGAACCGCCGGTATCACGAAACGGATTCCACCACCGTACGCGAAGAACTGGCGAAATACCTCAATTCGCAATCCTGCCCGGACTGCGCAGGAACACGTTTACGGCGTGAAGCCAGGCATGTGAAAGTGGGCGGAAAGAACATCCACGAAGTCTGCGAGGCGCCGCTGAAGCAGGCACTCACATTCTTTGAAACCATTGAATTGACAGGCCAGAAGCTGGCGATTGCCGACAAGATCGTCAAGGAGATCGGCAACCGCCTGAAGTTCCTCACCAACGTCGGCCTGGAATACCTGTCGCTTTCCCGCTCGGCAGAAACCCTGTCCGGCGGCGAAGCCCAGCGCATACGCCTGGCTTCTCAGATCGGCTCCGGCCTGACCGGAGTGATGTACGTGCTCGACGAACCGTCTATCGGCCTGCACCAGCGCGACAATGACCGCCTGCTGGAAACATTGAAACGCCTGCGCGACATCGGCAATAGCGTCATCGTCGTCGAGCATGACCAGGATGCCATCATGGCGGCCGACTATGTGGTCGACATCGGCCCTGGCGCCGGCGAGCATGGCGGCCATATCGTCGCGGAAGGCACTCCGGCGGAGATACAGGCCAACGAGAATTCGCTGACCGGGCAATACCTGAGCGGCAAGAAACAGATCCAGTACGCAAAAAAACGTACCGCGCCCGACCCCAAGCGCTGGCTTTCCATGTTCCACGCCACCGGCAATAACCTGAAAGACGTCAAGATGGAATTGCCGGTCGGCTTGCTGACCTGCGTCACTGGCGTCTCCGGTTCCGGTAAATCCACGCTTATCAACGACACGCTGTACCGCATCGTGGCGCAGCATCTATACGGCAGTTCGACGGAGCCTGCACCCTACGACGGCATAGAAGGCCTGGAATTTTTCGACAAGGTGGTGGACGTGGACCAGAGCCCGATCGGCCGTACCCCACGCTCGAACCCTGCCACCTACACCGGACTTTTCACACCGATACGCGACCTGTTCGCCGGCGTGCCGGAATCCAGGGCGCGC
>JAZKEL010000383.1:0-3443 GCA_040387075.1 Pseudomonadota bacterium | reverse complement strand
CCAATGCCATCGGGGCACGCATGGATGCAGCTGCACACGGGCATTTCGATGGGCCGGAAATGCAGCTGGTGAAACCGCTGCTGGATGTGCAAAGCGACTGGTCGGCATTGCCCACCAACAACACCCTGTTGGCGGAATCCTTGCATTCGCGCGAAGGCTGGCACCTGTTTCTCTACCCCTATGCCGGGCGCAATGTGCACCTGGGGCTGGCCAGCCTGCTGGCGTGGCGCATCGGCCAGCACCAGCCCAATACGTTTTCCATCGCGGTGAACGATTACGGCCTGGAGCTGCTGTCTGCGACGGATACCGACTGGACGGTGGCGTTTGCGGGGGATTTACTCAGCACCGATAACCTGCTGGAAGACGTCATCGGCAGTCTCAATGCCAGCGAACTGGCGCAACGCCGTTTCCGTGAGATCGCGCGTATCTCCGGCCTGGTGTTCGCGGGCTTTCCCGGCGCGCCGAAAAGTACCAAACAGCTGCAGTCGTCTTCCAGCCTGTTCTACGACGTGTTCCGTAAATACGATCCCGGCAACCTGTTGCTGACTCAAGCGCAACAGGAAGTGCTGCGGCAGGAACTGGACATCGAACGCTTGTCGGAAACACTCCGTAAACTGCAGCAGAAGACCCTGCACCTCATGCAGGTAAAGCGGCCGACGCCGTTCGCGTTTCCCCTGCTGGTGGAACGCTTCCGTGAAAGCTCCAGCTCGGAAAAACTGGCAGACCGCATATCGCGCATGGTGGCGGACCTGGAAAAAGCGGCCGGTGGTGACGGATACAAGCCTGAAGAAAGCGTACAGGCGCAGACGCAGTTCAATGCGCAGGAGCCTGTGCGCCGGAAGCGTGACCGCATCAGCAAGAATGGCAGGCCGCGCATTATCCAGCCGAAACCTCGGCATGGCTTCTAGAGAAATAGTATTAATTTACTCCGTCATTCCCGCGTAAGGCGGGAATGACGAATTTATAGAATAAAAAAAGAAGCGTTGTATTTATAGGATGGTATGAAACAGGAGTTAGCACTAAAAATCGGATCTACGACCTTAATGCTGCTGGCGGACAAAGCCATTTTCTGGCCGGAGCAACAAGCCTTGCTCATTGCCGATGTGCACTTCGGCAAGGCGGCAGCCTACCGCGCACTGGGCCAGCCAGTGCCGCAGGGCACCACAACAGCTACCCTCAAGCGGCTGGACGCCCTGGTAGATGCATACCGACCGCAGCAAATCATTTTCCTCGGCGATTTCCTGCATGCGCCGAAATCGCATGCACCGGCTACGCTAGCGGTATTGCATGAGTGGCGGAAGAAACATCTTGATCTCCGGCTAGTGCTGGTACGTGGCAACCATGACATCAAGGCAGGCGACCCACCGCCATCCCTGGAAGTAGAGATGGTGAACGAACCATACCTCCTCGGCAATATCGCACTGCAGCACATCCCCAGTCCCCATGCCACTCACCATGTCGTTGCCGGCCATGTGCACCCCACTTTCCGCCTGCAGGGCAAGGGACGGCAAAGCCTGCGCCTGCCCTGTTTCCACCATGAGCCAGCACTTACACTGCTCCCCTCCTTTGGAGATTTTACCGGCGGGTATGCGGTTGAAAAAACAAGCACTAGCAAGGTCTACGTAACAGACGGTAGCGGTGTGTGGCCGGTCACCGTATCTTGATTCCGCCGCCAATATAGGACAAATCACTACAGAATTTTTGACGGGTGCAAGGTAATTTTGGTCATTCTATTTTCCGCATTTCTTTTATTAAAAGCACAGGACATGAGATGACGATGAAAGAAACCTGGATACTGATCAAAACCGCCTTTACCTCCTGGAGCGACGACTATGCGCAGAGCATGGGTGCGGCGCTCGCCTATTACACTTTATTTTCCATCGCTCCCTTGCTGCTGATCGTGATCTCCATTACCGGCTTCGTCTTCGGCGAAGAGGCGGCACGCGGCGAGATCGCCGGCCAGTTGCAGAACCTGATGGGAGAGCAGGGGGCGTTAGCCGTGCAGTCGCTGGTGGAAAGCGTGAATAAACCGACCCAGGGCATCACCGCCACGGTGATCGGCGTCGTGCTGTTGCTGGTAGGCGCGACCACCGTCTTCGGTGAGTTGCAGGATTCGCTGGACAGGATCTGGCGCGCGCCCGTCCGCGTCGGCAGCGGTCTTTGGAACCTGATCCGCGCACGCCTGCTGTCCTTCGGCATGATCATGGGCATCGGTTTCCTGCTCATGGTGTCCCTGGTATTCAGCGCCGGCCTTTCCGCCATCAGCAAGTGGTGGGGGCCGGTGTTCGAAGGCTGGGAGATAGTCGCGAACGTGGTGAATTTCATCTTCAGCTTTATCCTCACCACCGGCATGTTCGCGCTGATCTACAAGATCATGCCGCGCGTGCACATCCGCTGGGACGAAGTGTGGATAGGCGCTGCCATCACCTCTGTGCTGTTTACCATCGGCAAATTCGCTATCGGCCTGTACATCGGCAGGAGCGGCGTCGCCAGCGGTTACGGCACCGCAGGTTCGCTGGTCGCACTATTGGTATGGGTGTATTACTCAGCGCAGATATTCCTGATGGGCGCTGAATTCACCTGGGCGTATTCGCATATCTTCGGTTCACGCAAGAATAAGGACACGCCGGACGACCTTGCCAGCGCATTGACTGAAAACGGCGCAGACGAACTGGAAGCCAGCAGTAAAGTAGCCCAGACGGCACAAGATGCTACGCAAGCAGCGAAAGTGGGTGCGAAACGAGCAGGTAATTCCGGCAAAACCGCTTCCAAAAAAGCCGTTGCCGGGAAGGCCGTCGATAGCCCGCCTTTACGAAAAACGCAGCAGGGCGCCAGGCAAACCTAGATTCAACGCCCCGGCGGCTGCGAAAGACAAATCCGACTTAAATGTAGGACAACTTCTGATTTTTTGGGGTAGACGGATTTGATATTTTTCAGTTACTGCAACCACTGAAAGAGTTGGAAATGACGACCGAAGACGAGAATGCACTGATTTCAAAACATATGCTGGAATACGCCAAGCTCATGCAGGCAGAAGCAGAAAAAATGGAATTACTGGGCATCGTGACGACCCCTAACCTGTTCGACAAATTTTTTACCTCTCGGAAGTCATCGGTAAAAAACTTAAAGCGGTGAGTTAAGAGTACGCCCCCGGTTTTCCCGCTGGCTTTTATTTATTAGCTTTATTGGCTTTTATAGATATTTTCCCTGTCGAGCACTTCGACCAGCTCATCAAATCCATAGGCCAGCATGGCGTTCAATCCCGCCTCCCTGCCAGCCTCTATATTGGTCTGGGAGTCATCGAAGAAATAGATATCCCCAGATGATTTGCCAACGGTCTCAGCCAAATATTTTTTCAGGTAATTGAATGCTGCCTGTTTTGGCTTAGCTAAGCCGATACGGTGTGAAGCCAGGGCAAAATCGAACATCGCATCGAATTCCTC
>JAZKEL010000382.1:0-4131 GCA_040387075.1 Pseudomonadota bacterium | reverse complement strand
CTGGAAGAGGCGACGGCCGGGATTGAAAAGCTGGAAACAGAACAAGCCAGCATCACCCTCGCACTGGCGGATCCCGGTATCTACCAGGACAAACCGGACGAAGTGAAAACCCTGCAAGCACGACTGGTGAAGATAGAGGCAGAACTGGAAAGACTGCTGGCACGCTGGGAAGAACTGGAAAGCCGCCGCTAAGCGAGCTGGGGATACGGCGGCTTAAACTGGCACTGTAAAATGCAGGGTAAGCCGCTGTCAAATCAGTTAATTCAGCACCAGCTTCATGGTGGTCTCCATGGCGCGCACCATGTCCATCACCTCGCCATCGATATCTTCCGGCGCACTGTTCCAGATAGCGCCTTCTTCCAGCGATGCGGAGACCATGGGCAACAGGTCGAAATCGATGTAGCTGCCATCTGCCGTATCCAGCACCTTGATGCCATCCTCGTGGTCGACCAGTTGCCAGTCATCCGGTATCTGCAACTCGGCCTTGATCGTTACCTGTAATTTCTTCATTGAGGGTGTTTCCTTATTGATGGTGTGCTGAGGTTGCCCAGCACGGAGGCGGAATTTCGAGATAAGGGATTATAGTGATTCCAGCGGATATAAAAGTGTTATATTTTCCCGCAACGCCTATTACCTGACGAGAAACCCATGAAAACCTGCATCATCCTGCTTACCGCCCTGCTTCTCGTTGCCTGCAGCAGCGTTACCGCGAATAAGACCAGCCCCAAGCAAAATGACGGCAGGCCGTGGGTGCCGCTTTCCTGCAGCGGCATACTGCAATGGGATACCTGTTTCAATGAAGCCAAGGCCTTATGCCCGAACGGTTACGATATCGCCAACAAGATCGAACTGCGGCCTTCGCAGACCAGGAAAATGGAAGTGGCGTGCAAAGGCTGATGCCTTCATTTGAAGTAAAAAATGATAGAAAAACTTTACCCCGCGCCCTATCATTCATAAAAACTATAAGAGGCACACAAGATGAAACTTCACTGGCCATTACTCTCCATCGCACTATTACCTGCCTGCACCACCGCCATCGGCGAAATCGGGCTGATCACTTACCAGTCGGACGCAGACTATCGATTCACCGCATCTCTGCAGCAAACAACCGACTGCCTGTCTGTGCAGATCAATAAAACGGCAACTAAATGGCAATCGAGCATTCAAAGCTACACGTTCATCAATGAAGTGACGGTAGACCAGAAGTACCCATTACGCGCCGGATTCACTATCCGGCTGGAGTCCATCAAGGGAAATACCACCGGCATCTTGCGCATCCACAACGATGCCGAGAAACAAGCACTGACCGCATTATCCAGTGAAGCCGTGAAAGCTTGCAACGGTGAGGTACTACCAGGCACATCGCACAGGACATAATCGAAATTCGCATGCAGGTAAAAATGACTACATTAACAAGCAATTCCCGCTACATCTGGGTAGCGATCCTCCTCACGTTCATGTGCGCCTGCACCAGCAAGCCCTTGAAACCGGCCAAACCGGTCGTCAAGCCAGGCGCCGGCACCTCCGCCAAACCGCTACCGCCAGCCCCGCCACCCGCGCCCACGTCCAACCATTGCCTGTCGGACAAAGCCGGCAGCGCTGTGCACGAGAATTGTTTTTAGGTATTGCCGGATGACTTGGGATGACTGCGGCATGAAAAGCGTGGGGACAACGTCCAACCTCAGACTTCGCCTGACCATGCTTCCATTGATAATCGGCGGCCTATATCCGCAAGTATCGGCGGCGGGCACCTACGACAATTACGACCGGTTCGGCAACTACGAAGAGTATGCAAACCCCATCCCCCGAACCCAGGCGCCGATTGGCGAGATGACCCCGGAACCTATCCAGCGCAACAAGCCCCTGCAGAACTCCGATTCGCTTTACAGGGGTGTGGACAAGGAAAGAAAAGTGCCTGAGCCTTACAGCCCACCCAGGCCTGCGGCACCATCCAGCAGGGGCGAAGCGAAATAACGCGAGTCTTGTTTAACCAATCCCAGCTTATTGTTCTGACTAATGGTTCCGGCTTAATAGTTCAGGGCTTAATGATTCAGCGGCACTGCCTTCGTAGTTTTCAAACCCACAGCTGCCAATAATGCCCCGAATGCTGCGAACAAGGCTCCCGCGCCAAACGCATAATGGTAGCCGGCATTCAGTGCTGCAACAGCCTGTACCCCACTATGCATCAAACCCTGGGTATGCCAGGCAGCCAGGCTAGCCAGAACCGCCAGTCCAAGCGCCCCACCCATCATGAACGAAGTATTCACAATGCCGGAAGCAAGGCCAGACTCACTCGGCGAAACATCGCTCATGGCGGCCAGCAATATGGGATTGAAGGCGATACCTGCCCCCAGGCCCAGCAACACCATTCCGGGGCATACGTTCGCGATAAAACTGCCATCAAGCGGTGCCATGGCGAATAGCACCAACCCCACAGCGGCAATCGACAGGCCGATGACGAGGGGAAGCTTGATTCCGTAGCGCATCACCAGCTTGGCCGAAACGCCCAGCGAAAAAATGGCCATGATCACGTTAGCCGGCAGGAAAGCGAGCCCTACCTGCAATGCGCTGAAACCAAGCACCAGCTGCATGTAGAGCGCCGAGATAAAAAACCAGGCAAACATCGCTGCCGCCCACAGTACCCCCACCACGTTCGAAGTAGAAAGGTTGCGCTGGCGGAAAAGCTCCAGCGGCACCAACGGCGCGGACACATGCTTTTCAATCAGTATGAATCCCACCAACAGCAGCAAAGCCGTCAGCAGCAAGCCCAAGGTTTCAGCAGACTGCCAGCCGGCCTCGTTGCCATTCACGATGGCATATACCGCAAGCATCAACGACAGCGTGATGGTGATTGCCCCGGCGATATCCAGACGGCCGACAGGTGCTTCCCCACGGCTTTCGGGAATCAATTTTATGCATAAAGCGAAGACGGCAATACCGATAGGCAGGTTCACCAGGAATATCCAGTGCCAACTGAATGCACTGGTGAGCAATCCACCCAGCAACACGCCGATGCTGCCACCGCTTGCACACACGAACCCGTAAACGCCCATCGCCTTGGCACGCTCTCCCGGCTCAGTGAACATATTCATGATGAGCGATAACGACACCGCTGAAACAACCGCCCCGGCCAATCCCTGCACAGCCCTGGCGATGATCAAAAGCTGCTGCGTCGATGAAATACCGCACGCCAGCGACGCGATAGTGAATACGACGATACCCACCAGAAACAGCCTGCGATGCCCGTACAAGTCACCCAAACGCCCACCCAGCAGCAGGAATCCGCCAAACGTCAGCATGTAGGCGTTGACCACCCACACCAACGACGTTTCCGTGAACCGGAGATCATTGCGGATAGAAGGCAACGCGACGTTGACGATGGTGGTATCCAACACGATCATCAACACGCCGAGGCAGAGAATGGTGAGCGATACCCAGGGATTACTTGGGTATTCAGCGACAGGTTTAGCCATGCTAATTTAGTCCTTTAAGATTTTGGGCAATCTTAACTGGTATCTAAAGTTAGAGGTATGAAATTGGCATACGGATGGTCAATCGTATTGCGAATGGAAGTGGCGTGAATTGGATGGGAGCTTACTAATCGCAGCCGAACAAGCATTGACTAGTTCTTTGAATCGCTTAGTTACATTATTTTACTAAGTTTGTACCTAATCCATCTGATCACATAACGATTCACAATGATTAGCTGAACGTTCGTTCTTCTCAAACCCTGCATGTTCCAACTTGATGCGGTATTCGCATGAAGGTAAGTGCCCTTCCAGGCTACCGTTGATTTTAGTCGTCACAACCTTGCAATACACACACCGATAAGTGTGCGCCTGGCCTTCAACATGCTCTTGGGGGTAGTCGATGTAATAAGCTTTTTTCATGGTTTTATTCTATCGTTAAACATCACAATGTACCCATCTATAATTCCGATATGCAATTCTAGCCTTCACGGCCATTCAACTTCGTAAACTACGTGTCATGTAAATCAGGCCTCTACATTTGCCAATTCCGACAGCACATCGCCATGGCACGCAGCGGGAGCGCAGTAGCAGCCCAGCACCTTTCCCTTAAGAGTTTTGACTTCAGCAAGCAACTCCGGCTGCGACATAAGCCATTCACGAT
>JAZKEL010000381.1:0-6557 GCA_040387075.1 Pseudomonadota bacterium | reverse complement strand
CGAAACCTGGGATGCCGTGAATGAGAATGCATTTTTCTCACCTAATCTTGCCATCCTGCCTGAACTGGAAGCCTACCTCGATAAAATTCGCAGTGAGCGTGATTCTGTCGGCGCGCGTATCTCTGTAGTTGCGCAGGGCGTACCTGTAGGTTGGGGTGAGCCGATATTCGACCGCCTCGACGCCGAGATCGGTTATGCCATGATGGGCATCAACGCCGTCAAAGGGGTGGAGATCGGCGCCGGCTTTGCCAGCGTGGCGCAGCGCGGTTCGGTGCATAGCGATGAATTAACGCCACAAGGTTTCGCTACCAACAATGCAGGTGGCGTGCTGGGAGGCATTTCTTCCGGCCAGGATATCGTCGCACATGTCGCCCTCAAGCCCACCTCCAGCATTCCGCAGGCACGTCACTCCATCGATAAAAATGGTAACGCCCTGGACATGCAGACCACTGGCCGGCACGACCCGTGTGTCGGTATACGTGCTACGCCGATTGTCGAGGCGATGATGGCGCTGGTGTTGATCGACCATGCATTACGTCACCGTGCGCAATGCGGCGATGTTGTGTCCGATACCCCAAAACTTAGGTAGTCGTCACTATATATCTTTGATTTCCGACTCCTGATCTCTTACTAGACCTTATTAAGCCGCCATATGCATGCGATTCCTTATTGGCGGCTTTCCAGTTTTTACTTCGCCTACTTCGCCTTCGTGGGGGCCTTTACCCCATTCTGGAGTCTTTACCTAAAAGAGCTGACCTTCAGTCCCTTCCAGATCGCGGTGCTGATGTCGCTGTTCCAGATCGCGCGCATTTTCTCGCCTAGCCTGTGGGGTTGGTTTGCCGATCATATCGGGCGGCGTGTCCCCATCATCCAATGGCTTGCAGGCCTGAGTGTCGTCTCCTATATCGGCGTCTTTTTCGGCGAAAGTTTCTGGTGGCTGTTTGCCGTGATGCTGCTGCTCAGTTTTTTCTGGAGCGCGTCCTTGCCCCTGATTGAGACGGTAACGCTGGGCCATCTTGGTGACCGCTTCGACCGCTATGGCCGTATTCGTATGTGGGGGTCTGTCGGTTTTATCGGCGCCGTCATCGGCTTGGGGTATTTGCTGGATTACACTAGCATCCAGGCATTGTTGTGGGTGGTGTTCGGACTGTTGATTGCAGTGTCGCTCTTTTCCCGCAGCATCCCGGAACCGGTGGTGATTGCTAATCGCGACGATCTCCGCTCTATCTGGCAGATCATTCGCCAGCGTGAAGTCATCGCATTGATGATGGCGTGTTTTGCCATGTCGGCCGCGCATGGTGCCTATTACACCTTTTATTCTATCTACCTGGTGGAGCATGGTTACAGCAAATCGCAGGTGGGCTGGCTATGGGCGGTGGGGGTCATCTGTGAAATATTGATTTTCCTGTGGATGCCGGCGCTGACCAAGCGATTCGGCTTGAAGCGCATACTCTTTGCCAGCCTGTTGCTGGCCGTCGCGCGCTTCTCCATCATCGGCTGGGCGATAGAATTCTGGTGGCTGATCCTGTTCGCGCAGATGCTGCACGCCGCCACCTTCGGTTCCTATCATGCTTCTGCCGTGGCGCTCACCTATCGTTACTTCAAGGGCAAACACCAGTCCAAGGGACAGGGCCTGTACACCAGCATGTCCTATGGTGTGGGCGGCACATTCGGCGCAGTAATCAGCGGTTTTGCCTGGGAATCGCTAGGGCCGCACTGGACGTTTACCCTGGCGGCATGTTGCGCTATGCTGGGGTGCGTGTTATTTGCCTATATGATGCGTATATCATTATTCGATAAGGCAATAAACTAGATAGCAATCTAGTAGAAGGCAATAACTGGTGTAGCTTTGCTTACGGGGAGCTGGTGATGAGTCGATTACGCATGGCAGCATGCATGCTGGGGATGTTAAGTATTGCCGGCCTGGCATGGGCGGATGAGAGCACCCAGGTCAACGTGGTGGCGTTATTCAGTAACAAGGCCGTCATTATCGTCAATAAGGGCAAGCCACAAACCTTGTCCACAGGCGAGAAATCGCGGGAAGGCGTCAAGCTGATTGCTGCCAATAGCAGCAAGGCAGTGCTGGAGATCGAGGGCAAGCGCAAAGAATTGGCGATGGGACAAGCGGCGACTGTCGCCGGTTCTTTCCTGCCGGATGGCGGCAGTGCCATCTTTTATTCCAACGACGCAGGTCACCACATGGGCAAGGGCTTGATCAACAACGCCCGGGTTACATTCCTGGTGGATACCGGCGCATCGACTATCGCCATGAATTCAGGCGATGCAAAACGTGCCGGCATCAATTATAGGGCGGGAGAGCGTACGGTAGTACAGACGGCGAGCGGCAATGTTTCCGCCTACGAGGTTGTCATCGACCGGGTGACTTTAGGTAGCCTGACCCTGAACCAGGTGCGTGGCATGGTGCTGGAAGGCGATTCGCCATCCGTCGTACTACTGGGGATGACGGCGTTGAGCCGGCTAGACATGAAACCTGAGGGCATTGCGCTTACCCTCACCAAAAAATACTAGGATCTAAAACTGCGCAGTGTTGGACTTAAATAGCGAGCAGGCGTTTGTCACGCTCGATCAATGCATAGGCCGAATGATTGTGGATGGATTCGAAATTTTCAGACTCCACAACATAGGAGTCAATACGTGTTTCTTCATTCAGTTGCGCCGCTACATCGCGCACCATGTCTTCCACGAATTTAGGATTGTCATAAGCACGCTCGGTGACGTATTTCTCGTCGGGGCGTTTCAGCAGGCCGTATAACTCGCATGAAGCCTGTTCTTCCACCATGCGGATGATGTCTTCAACCCAGATGAAATCGTTGATCAGCGCGGTCACGGTAACGTGTGAACGCTGGTTATGCGCCCCGTAGTTGGATATCTTCTTTGAGCATGGGCACAGGCTGGTGACGGGCACCAGCACTTTTACCGTGATGTTGAATTTGTCCTGCTTGATCTCGCCGATGAAGGTCACTTCGTAATCCAGCAGGCTTTGTACGCCGGAAATGGGCGCAGCCTTGTTGATGAAATACGGGAAGGTCATTTCGACATAACCGGATTCCGCTTCCAGACGCTTCACCATTTCACGCAGGATGGTCTCGAATGACTCGATCGAGATCTCGCGTTCGTTCATGTTGAGGATCTCAACGAAACGCGACATATGCGTGCCCTTGAAATTGTGCGGCAAGTGCACATACATATTGAACATGGCAACGGTATGCTGCACGCCGCCAGTTTTGTCCTTCACCTTTACCGGGTGACGTATGGACTTGATGCCGACCTTGTCGATGGCCAGGTGCCTGACATCCGGCGTGTTCTGTACATCTTCAATGGGTAATTTGATAGGCTGGTTCATGGGATTCTCAATGATTTAATGCTGCAAAATAATAGTTGAGTATACTACTAGGTTAATTTTTTCTCAATGGCCGCCACAATGCCATCAGCGTTGAGACCGCAATCCGCGAGCATGGTTTCATGGTCGCCATGCTCGATGAATGTATCCGGCAATCCCAGGCAAAGCGTGGCTACATGCGGGCTGATAGCCTGCAAAGCTTCCATCACTGCAGCTCCGGCGCCGCCCATGACGGCATTCTCCTCCACTGTGACCAGCAGCTCATGTTCCACAGCCAGTTTGGTTAGCAGGTCGATATCTAGCGGCTTGACGAAACGCATATTGGCAACTGTAGCATCCAGCCTGTCACCAGCCTCTAACGCTGGCGTCAGCATGCTGCCGAACGCCAATATGGCGACCTTTTTAAGTGATTGGCCTGGGGTCTTGCTACTTTCTCTACGAATCTCGCCCTTGCCGATAGGCAATGCCTGCATGGATTTTTCAATCGGTGTGCCAGGGCCCCCGCCGCGCGGGTAGCGAACAGCGGTCGGGCCATCGTGCCTGAATGCCGTATAGAGCATTTGCCGGCATTCATTTTCATCGCTCGGCGTCATCACGACGATATTCGGGATACAGCGCAGGTAGCTGATATCGAAACTGCCGGCATGGGTGGGTCCGTCAGCCCCGACCAGGCCTGCGCGGTCAATGGCAAACATCACAGGCAGGTTTTGCAGTGCGATGTCATGGATCAGCTGATCATACGCACGCTGTAAGAACGTGGAGTAGATGGCGACAACAGGCTTCAGGCCGTCGCAGGCCATGCCGGCTGCAAACGTCAGCGCATGCTGCTCGGCAATGCCGACGTCGAAAAAGCGATCGGGGTATTTTTCCGAAAACGCATTAAGGCCGGAACCGTCGCACATGGCGGGCGTCACGCCGACCAGTCGTTCATCCTGGTCCGCCATGTCCACCAGCCATTCGCTGAATACCTGCGTATAGGTCTTTTTCGTGCTAGTGCCTAGCGAACAGCCATCGTCACGGTTGAACTTGCCTACCCCATGGTATTTGCCGGGATTATCTTCTGCAGGTGCGTACCCATGACCTTTCTGCGTGACGATATGCAGGAACTGCGGACCTTTCAAATGCTTGATGTTGCTGAGCGTGGATAGTAGTGAGTCCATATTGTGGCCATCGATAGGCCCGATATAGTTGAACCCGAACTCCTCGAATAGCGTGCTAGGCGTCATCATGCCTTTGACGTGCTCTTCAGCCCGCTTGGCGAATTCAAGCACGGGCGGCATTACGCCGAGTACCTTTTCGCCGGAGCGGCGAACGCTGTCGTAAAAACGCCCGGAAAGCAGCTTGGCCAGATAGTGCTGCAATGCGCCGACGTTCGGCGAGATCGACATGTCATTGTCATTGAGAATCACCAGCAGGTTAGCATCCATAGCGCCCGCATTGTTGAGCGCTTCGAAGGCCATGCCTGCCGTCATGGCGCCATCGCCAATGACCGCTACGGCACGCCGTTCGGACTTCTGCTGCTGGGCCGCCACCGCCATGCCCAGCGCTGCGGAGATGGATGTGCTGGAATGGCCGGTTCCGAAGGTGTCGTATTCACTCTCTGTACGACGCGGGAAACCGGCTATGCCATTCGGCTTGCGAAGTCCGCCCATGGCCGATCTGCGACCGGTCAGTATCTTGTGGGGATAGGTCTGGTGGCCGACATCCCACACCACACGGTCATCCGGCGTGTTGAATATATAATGCAGTGCGATCGTCAACTCGACCACACCCAGGTTGGAAGATAAATGGCCGCCCGTCTGCGAAACGCTATCGATCAGGAAGGTGCGAAGCTGTGCTGCCAGTTCGGGCAACTGCTTGCGGTCCAGCGCGCGCAGTTCTTCCGGGGAATTGATGGTGTCGAGCAAAGGGTACATATTAAAAACCACGCTGGGTGATAAATTGGGCGAGCTGCTGCAGGCGTACGGCGTCTTCTCCATAGCGTGAAATCGGCTCAAGGGCGCTGTCATACAGTTCCTGCGCTAGCTGTTTGGCACGTGCCAGCCCCAGGATAGTAACGTACGTCGGCTTGTTGCTATCGGCATCCTTGCCGGCAGTTTTGCCCAGTGTCGCTGTATCGGCTTCCGCATCCAGGATGTCGTCCACTACCTGGAAAGCCAGGCCGATAAACCTGGCGTACTGGTCGATGGCGTGTATGCGTTCCCTGTCGATAGCATCTGCACTGTATGCGCCCAATAATGCGGCGGCGCGTATCAATGCACCGGTCTTATGGATATGCATATGCTCCAGCTCGGTTTGCGTCAGGCTCTGGCCGACACTGGCCAAATCGATGGCCTGCCCACCCGCCATGCCACGTGAGCCGCTGGCGATGGCCAGTAGATGTACCATGGCCAGTTGCTGTGTTTCATTGATGGAGTAGGCTGCCCCAGATAAATCGACAGGGAACGTAAGCGTGTGGTCAGGCTCGGCGATAACCTGGAATGCAAGGCTCTGCAATGCGTCGCCTACCAGCAGGGCGGTCGCATCATCGAATTGTTTATGACAGGAAGGTTTGCCGCGACGCAAGTCATCGTCGTCCATGCAGGGCATATCGTCGTGCACCAGGGAATAGGCGTGGATCAGTTCAACAGCGGCCGCTGCCGTTTCTACTTTTCTGACATTGGCCTGGCATAACTCACCGGCAGCATGGGCCAGTAGGGCGCGCACCCGCTTGCCTCCGCCAAGTACGGTGTAACGCATGGCTTCGTGTAAGCGGTGCGGGATAATATCAGCGCCAGGCAGGATATTGCCTAGCACTAATTCTATACGGTTCTGTATGGAAAGGGACCAGCTCGTAAAATCAGTCATTAGTATTGGAATACGCTTGCAGTTGGCTGGATTCGTTAAGGATTTGAACCTCTTGCTCGACATCGGCAAGGGTTTTCTGGCAAAACTGTAATAATTCGGTACCGCGTTTATACGAAGATAGCGACTGCTCGAGCGGCAACTGGTCTGTTTCCATCATGCCCACTATCGATTCGAGCTCTGTCAGCGCTGCTTCAAACGTCAATGTTTTTTCAAACAATGGAAGATTTTCCGGATCGCTATCTCCGCTTACTGCTGTGCTTTTTGTCGTTTTCACCATCTCGGCATTTTAACCTATTCAACCCGATGCATCCATGCGCCGCGTGAGTTTAGCTGGCTGTCAGGCTTGAAG